>NZ_JDST02000060.1:0-13917 GCF_000584975.1 Candidatus Accumulibacter cognatus
GTGACCGCGCACGGTATAACAAAGCCAAGCGTCCGGATCGACCTGGTCTGCCACCTTGGCTGTTTCGGGCAGTTTGACATTCCAGACCTCGTAGCGGTAAACGAAGACCGCCCAGTCGTACAGCAACTCGTCGCTGGCGTGCATTGGCACGGCGTTGGGATCGGCACCAGCGTCAAGCAGGAGGCGCAACATCTCGGTGTCCATGTGCAGAACCGCCACGATCAGTGGGCTGGAACCATCCCGGCTGCGTGCATTGGAATCAGCACCCAGGCGTAACAATTCCTTGACCACCATGTACTTGGGCGTTTGGGGGCAAAACTCCAGGTCACCGATCACTCGTTCAAGTATCGTATCGCCGAAGCGATCCGTGCCATTCAGGTCAAAACCCGCGGCCACCTGGGGACGGATCGCACCGATCTTTCCCGCACACGCACTTGCTATGAAGGCCTCAACACAATTCTCGTGATCAGTTTCTGGCTGTGTCATGTCGTTCATGCGTAACTCCTTTACTTTTTTCACTTTTAAGTGAGGCCCATTAATTCGCTGGCCCACTGTAACAGCCGACAAGTCCGAAGACGGATGTGGATGGATGGATGGAAGGAATTAAAGGAGGACCGGCAAAATAACAAGACATACCCGGCTCCACCAATGGAACTCCAGTATTGATTCTCTCGCTCACTTAACAACTCAACCAGTGGTAATACTCCTGTTGCTATCAGGAATATTTCCCGGTGACGTGCAGGAAGCACATCAGCGGCGGGAGGCCGGTTCCACTGATCCTGATTGTCTTCGGGCACTTGGCAAATGGGCATGCCCGTCTTGCTAAGCCTTGCACATTCATTAGGTGGTACTACAAGTCGCTGTTGGTGCGCGTTTGAGTGATAATTAACGGGTAACCACATCGCCCACCCGTCAGACTGAGAAGGCACTGCCAGCTCATCACCTCTCTGCCTGCAGCAGGGCGGGCGGCGGCGATAGCCCTTGGCGCGGTCGTCACCTAGTTCGACCAGTCGGCTGCCAGGCGACCCGACCCTGCGCAGCTGCTTAAGGAACGTACCAAGGCGGCAGTTGCCAATACGGATTCGCCAGGAGGCCGCATGCACTCTCTGATCGACTCACAGTACGATTCAATCGCCGTGCTCGACGAACACGGCGTGATCATCAGCATCAACCAAGTGTGGCGCACCTTTGCCGAAAGCTACGGCGGCAGTGCGGCACTGGCGGCCGGGGTCGGCATCGATTATCTGGCGGCATTGCGCAGGGCGGCCGCTATCGATTCGCTGGCAGCGGCTGCCCTGCGCGGCTGTGAAGAGGTTCTGGCGGGACGGCAGACGCTGTTCTCGCTTGAGTCCCCCTGCCATTCCCCAGATCGCGAACGCTGGTTCGAATGTTACGCCATTCCCTTGCTGGGTGCCATCAAGGGAATGGTCGTCGGTCATCGTGATATCAGCGCCCACAAGCTGGCCGAAAGTGTGCCCAAGGAGCATCGCTTCGGGCAGCGCCAGAGCGAGCGCGACCTGAACGCGCTGCTGAACAGCGTCTCGTCGATGATCGGCTACTGGGATCGCAATCTACGCAACCGATTCGCCAATCACGCTTATCGCGACTGGTTCGGCATCGAGCCGGCGACGATCCCTGGCAAGCATATCCGGGAGGTGATCGGCGAGGAACGCTACCGTCTCAACCTGCCCTATATCGAAGCCGTACTGGGGGGAGCAGCACAGCAGTTCGAGCGCGCCATCCCGTCACCCGATGGCCATTCGGTGAACCATGCACTGGCCCGTTATATCCCCGACATCATTAACGGGGAGGTACAGGGGTTCTTCGTCGAGGTCGTGGACGTGACCCCGATCAAGCGCAGCGAGCAGGCCCTGCAGCGCGCCCAGGAGCTTGGCCGGCTCGGCAGTTTCCTGATCGAACTGCCCTCGGAATCCTGGATCGGCAGTCCGATGCTGGAACGGATATTCGGCATCTGCCCGACGTGTGAACATACCGTCAGCGGCTGGGGCGAATTGCTCCATGCAGCGGATCGGCAAGCAACGCTCGATTATTTCCACCAGGTCGTTGCCGAGCGGGGAGTATTCGATCGTCAGTACCGGATCATTCGGCCCAGCGACGGCACGCTGCGCTGGATGCACGGCCTCGGTCAGGTCGAATGCGCCGCCAATGGAGAAGCCCTGCGCATGGTCGGCACCGTCCAGGACATCACCGAGCGCAAGCTGGCCGAGGAGGCGACGAAGCTCCTGCTTGACGAGAACACTCGCCTGGTGCGCCAACTGATCTCGGTGCAGGAACATGAGCGAGCGGAGCTGGCCCGCGAACTGCACGATGAACTTTCCCAGCACGTGACGGCGATTCGCGCCTTTGCCGGGGCCATTCAACATAATGGCGGACACGATCGCGAATGGATCAAGGCCGCAGCGCAGGCGATCGAGGATTCCGCACGCGCCATCTACCAGGTGTCGCACCGCCTGATGGAAGGTCTGCGCCCCAACATTCTCGATGCTGCTGGCATCGTCGAAGCGCTTGCCAGCCTACTCGAGGTCTGGGGACAACAGCATCCTGAAATCAAGTGGCGGGCCTCACTGGATCACGAGCTGGTTTGCCCGACAGCGCCAGTGCGGGTGGCCATCTATCGCATCGTCCAGGAGTGCCTGAACAATGTCACGCAACATGCGCACGCCAAGCGGCTGCGGTTGGTCCTCGCCAGACGGCAGCACGGAGACTCCCTTCGGCTGCTCATCCGGGACGATGGCGTCGGCATGGACGTGGGCGCACCGCATGCGGGCTTCGGTCTGGCCGGCATGCGCGAACGCGTCCTCAGTCTCGGCGGCTCGCTGCAGATCCGCAGTTGGCACGGCGCTGGCACGCGCGTGCGGGTGCTCCTGCCGAGCGTGGGGCCCCCTGCAGAAATGGCGGTCGGGTCGCGTCAGGGTTCGATCAGACCCTGACGAATGGCCATATGTGCCATTTCTGCAAGACTGGAAACACCGAGCTTGGCCCGGATCTGGGTGAAATGGTTGCTGACCGTCTTGCTGCTCAAATTGAGAATACTCGCGCACTCGGACAGCGAGTGCCCCTCGCTGAGCAGCCTGAAAACCTGAAATTCACGCTGCGTCAGGCGGTTGAACTGCGCGGCACCCGACGGACGGTGGCGGTCGAGCAGTGCCGGCAACAGGTCGGCGCTGACGAAGGATTCGCCCTTCGCCACTTTCTTGAGCCCCAGCAACAGTGTTTCAACGTTGCTGCCCTTGGTGACGAAACCCATGGCTCCGGCCTCGAGCGCTCGTTCGAGCAACACCTGCGAATCGTGCACGCTGTAGACCAGGACGGCGGCCTGTGGATCAAGCTTGCGAATGCGTCGGATGGCTTCGATGCCACCGAAGCCTTCCATGCTGAGGTCCATGACCACGGTGTCCGGACAGTGCGTGCGGTAGGCGGCGTAGGCCGCCTCGCCGCTCTCCACTTCCGCCAGTACACGCAGGGCAGGATCGGAATCGATCAGGCTGCGCAGGCCGGCACGCAGGGCCGGGTGGTCGTCGACCACCAGTACCGTGACTGGTGTCAGTTTGGCTCTGGAAGTGATGCCTTGCTCGTCCATGTGCCATCTCCCAATTCACTACGCCATGGCTCCATACCCGGCACTCATTTCAGAATTTTCAGCAAGTTGGAAAAACCATCGGTCCACACCGCGAAGCCCGGTCGCGGGACAAGCGGCGCTGCCCCCCGGATCTTTTCCTGCAGGCCCAGCGCAGCTTCGGGTCGGGCCATCATCACCCAGACCGAATCGCGGCAGAAGGCATCGTCCGCATCCGCATCGAGTGTGACGATCAGGGCGTGCATGTCGAGCTGCCGGGCGGCGGCAGCAACGACCGGTCGCAAATCGAGATAGCGGTTGGTGATATGCATGGCCAGCACACCCTCGTTCTTGATGTGGCGCAGATAGGCCCGGATGGCCTCGATGGTCAGCAGATGCGTCGGGATCGAGTCGCCGGAGAAAGCATCGATCGCCAGCAGATCGAAGTGCTGGACCGCTTCGCTTTCAAGCATCAGGCGACCATCCCCGAGCACCGGAACAATCTGCGCTGCGCTATCCGCAAGGTAGCTGAAGTCCCTGCGAGCCAGGTCGAGTACCTGTTCGTTGATTTCGTACATGCGCATTTCGTCCCCCGGCCGGCCGTAGCTGGCGAGTGTCCCGGCGCCCAAACCAAGAACCCCGATCTTCCGTGGCCGGTCGATGGCGAGATTGAGTAGCGCCTGGCCAATCCCCGACTTCTCGCAATAGTAGGCCGTGGGTCGCCGGTTGTAGGCGGGGGAGATGAACTGTTCTCCGTGGTAAATTTCCCCGTGCAACATCGTGCGCTTCAGACCCAGCGCTTCGTCGTTTTTGTCGAGCACACGCAACTGGCCGTAGAAGTTGCGCAGCACATGTCGGTAGTCTTGGACGTAGTCGACCGAGATCCCGACCAGACGACAGCCGTAGGCAAGCAGCACGACCGCCAGCAGCCAGCGCCACGCCGGTTTGAGATCGTGCCAGAGAACGATGACCACCAGCAGAGCGCAGAGGAACAGGCCGATCGGCAGTTCGAAGTAGGCCTCGAACACGGCCGGCGCCAGCAACCCGACAAAGCTCCCGCCGAGCGCGCCGCCAATCGAGAGCATCAGGTAGAACAGGGTCAGATGGCGAACCGCTGGCCGGCGCCTGACCAGCTCGCCGTGACAGACCATGCAGAAGATGAACAGGGACAGCGACATCGCGGCAATGAGGATCGGTACCGGCAGGCTGCCGCCGTCGAGAACCCGGTCAAGAGCCAGCAAGGCGATCGGCAGCGCCACGAGGAATCCGGGCCGGTAATAGTACCTTGGGGCATCAAAGCAGAGGATGAAACTCAGCAGATAGAGGCTTAGCGGCAAGACCCACAGGAAAGGAATCGGCGCGACGTCCTGCGTCAGATGGCGGGTCATCGCCAGCAACAGGATCGAGGCGGTCATAGCCAGACCAACCCACAACAGACACTCGCTCCATGCCGGGCGAGGTGCCGCATCGGCATGTGGCCTTTCGACTTCGCTGGCTACCCCTTTCCACGACTGCCAGGCACTGCCCAGACACGCCAGGACGAAGAGGGCGTATGCCACCGACCAGGCCCAGGCTTGCTCGAAAACCGGAAAGTATGGTTCAACGAGTACCGGGTAGCTCAGCAGTGCGAGCATCGATGCCAAATTTGAGAGTGCGTACAGCCGGTAGGGCATCAGGCTCGTGAATGATCGTGCGTACCAGGCCTGCATCAGCGGCCCGGTGGTTGACAGCAGCAAATAGGGCATGCCGACCGCCGAGGCAAGAACGACGAGTACGTTCCAGGTCGGATGGGCAAACGCCGCTTCCTTCCACGCCGGATCGGCAATCACCGGCAGGGTCGCCAGGCTCAGGAGCAACAGGACGGCATGCACGACATTCTGGCGGCGAGGAGAAAGCCACTCGTGGAGAAGGTGTACGTACAGGTAGCCAAGCAGCAGTTCGGCCTGGAAAAAGACCAGGCAGGTACTCCACACCGACGACGAACCACCGAACCACGGCAGGATCATCTTGGCGATGATCGGCTGAATCTGGAACAGCAGGAAGGCCGAGAGGAAAACGGTGGTGGCGAAGCTGATCATTGAGACTTTCGAGGCTTGCGCGCTGCGGTCAGCGCTGCGGTGGCGGGGCGTCCGGCGCTGCCGGCGGCGCATGCCACCCCTCTGGAGGCACGACTACATTGTTGCGGGGCTGGCTGACGAAGTGCGGCGACATGATCTGCACCCCATAGGTGTTGAACTGGTCCTGGATGTTGGCATGCAGCGCCGACAATACCGGCACCCGCTCGAGCGGCTTGTCCATGTGCGCGAACAGTTCGTATTCGACATACCAGTCGGCGAGACTACGCTGATAGACGAATGGTTTGGGGAGCACCCGCAAACCCGGTGTCTGCTCGGCGGCGGCAATCAGCATCGCATGCACCTGCCGCCACGGCGTATCGTAGCCGATGGTCACCTTGGTCGACACCAGCGTGCCACGCGCGCCGGCCAGGCGCGAGTAGTTCCGGATCGGATTGCCGACCAGAACCGCGTTGGGAATCGTCACCTCCTCGTTGCGCATGTTGATCATCTTGGTCGACAGCGCGCCAACCTCGCTGACCACACCGACATGTTCACCAATGTCGACAAAATCACCGACCGATAGTGCGCGCGAATAGACCAGCACCAGACCACTCATCAACTGGTTGACGATCCCCGCCGAGCCGAGCGTCAACATGAAGCCGAACATTACCGACAAGCCCTTGAAAGCGTCGCTGTCAGACATCGGAATGAACGGGTAGGCAATGGCGATTCCCAAGCCCCAGACGAGGATGTTGACGAGCCGGTGGGTTGCGGTGACCGTCTCCGGGTGTAGTCCAGGTACCTGCACCCGGCCTTCCTTGGCGGCCTTGAAGAAGTTGCCGAGCGCATCGTTGAAGGCCTTGGTCAGGAATAGAATCACCAGTGCCGTGGTCAGCGCCGGCATGGCGCCGAGCAGGCCGGCACCGAGTGTTTCGAGCAACCCGAACAGAAAGTCGGTCAGGCGGTCACCGAGCGGCTCGGTGAGCGGAAAGCGTGCCAGCACGTAGGTCAGCCAGAGATAGGCGACGTTCAACCACAGAAAGCCCATCAGCAATTGCGCGAGTCGCTTCACCAACAACCAGCCGTGACGTGCCCAGCGAAGCCGGCTGGAGGCATTCTCGGCTTCGATGACTACCTGTAAATGGCGTACCATCAGCGTCGTCGCGCGACGAATCAGCCACAGCAGCAGCAGCGCAATGGCGGTGGCCAGTATCGATAGTCCGGCCCCCTTCAGCAGCACCATCGGACGATTTTGCTCGCTTGCCGCCTGCAGCGCTGCTTGCATCTCACTGGCCGCACGCCGCCCCGCTTCGTCGAGCGAGAGCTTCTCTTCGGGGTCCAGGTCCCCCTCCAGGACGTTGAAGAGAACCAGTTGCCCAATCCGCAAATTGATTCCACGCTTGCCGTCAACCGTGAATGGCGTCACTTCGACCGGCTCCCCCATCTGGTTCGCAGCCAGGGTATCGAGGCGAGCCAGCGCCCTGCGGACACGCGTCTCGGGGGTCATGCCCATCAGGGTCGTTCGGAAGGTGACGATCGGCCGGAAATGATAGTGGAGGGTCGCTTCCTGCAGATGGGCCGATTCGGCGGCGATGACCGGCGCCCCCGTACTTGCCAGGAAAAGACAGCACAGCAGCCATGACAGCGTCGCGGATAACTTCGACAGGAGCGGGATCGCCCACATGACTAGGCCGTCCCGCCAACTGTCAAACCTTCAATGCGCAGGGTCGGCTGGCCAACGCCCACCGGCACGCTCTGGCCATCCTTCCCGCAGGTACCGACGCCGGGGTCTAGACGCATGTCGTTGCCGATCATCGACACCTGTTGCATGGCCTCCGATCCGCTACCGATCAGGGTCGCTCCCTTGACCGGTGAGCCCACCTTGCCGTCTTCGATCAGGTACGCCTCGGACATCGAGAAGACGAACTTGCCGTTGGTGATGTCTACCTGCCCGCCACCAAAATTGACCGCATAGATGCCCCTCTTGACCGATTTGATGATCTCTTCGACGCTCTTGTCGCCGTTTGCCATCGTGGTGTTGGTCATGCGGGGCAGCGGCAGGTGCGCAAACGACTCGCGGCGACCATTGCCGGTCGGGGAAACACCCATCAGCCTGGCGTTGAGACTGTCCTGCATGTAGCCTTTGAGGATGCCGTCTTCGATCAAGACCGTTCGCTGCGTCGGATGGCCTTCGTCATCGATGTTCAGCGAACCACGCCGTTCGGCCATCGTGCCATCGTCGATGATGGTGACTCCCGGTGAGGCGACGCGGCTGCCGATGCGGCCGGCAAAGGTCGAACTGCCCTTGCGGTTGAAATCGCCTTCCAGTCCATGCCCGACGGCCTCGTGCAGGAGGATGCCCGGCCAGCCAGAACCCAGGACAACCGTCATCGTACCCGCCGGCGCCGGACGCGCGACGAGATTGGTCAGCGCCTGATGCACGGCTTCGCGTGCATAGCCCTGCAGCACGGCATCGTTGAAACAGTCGTAATCGGTACGGCCACCGCCGCCCGCCGAGCCCTGTTCGCGCTGGCCGGCTGCTTCGACGATGACCGTCAGCGAGACCCGTACCAACGGCCGAATGTCGGCCGCCAGCCGGCCGTCGCTGCCGGCCACCAGAATCACCTCATATTCGCCGGCGAGATGTGCCATCACCTGCGTCACCCGAGGATCCTCGGCGCGTGCCAGCGTCTCCAGACGTTCGAGCAGTCTGACCTTGCTGGCTGCGTCGAGCGAAGCGAGCGGGTCCTGTGGCACATACAGGCGATGCCCGCTGCGTCTCTTCAGCGTCGGCACGCGCCGCTCCTGCCCGGCCGCGGCAATCGCCCGCACTGCCGCGGCGGCATCGCCGAGGGCCTGAACGCTGATATCGTCGGAGTAGGCAAAAGCCGTTTTTTCCCCCGACAGGGCGCGTACGCCGACCCCCTCGTCGATGTTGAAACTGCCAGCCTTGACGATTCCCTCCTCGAGGCTCCAGGCCTCGGAACGGCTGTATTGGAAATAGAGGTCGGCATAATCGACCTGGTGCGCCATGATCTTGCCGAATACCCGTGTCAGGTCTGCAACATCCAGGCCGTAGGGCGTGAGCAGGGTTTTTTTGGCCTGTGCGAGAAGGGTTTGAGCGTTTGTGGTCATTGAATTTCCATGGTTGCTGCCGTTTCCGTGCAAGTCGCGTCAGCGACTCGTGAATCTCCCCTTGTCCGCATGCGGGAGAGGGCCGGAGGTGAGGGATCGCACCGTCGCTTACATGACACGGTGCCCGAGTGCAGGAAGGCTGGCTCGGACTTCGTCGAGGCGGGCTCGTTCGAGGTCGGCGATGACGATTCCTGGTCCTTTGAGCTTGCGATCAAGGATAGTTCCCCAGGGATCGACGAGCATGCTGTTGCCATGCGTCTCGCGCCCGTTCTGGTGGCGGCCGCCCTGCGCCACGGCCAGCACATAGCACTGATTCTCGATTGCCCGCGCCCGCAACAGAATCTCCCAATGTGCCCGCCCGGTGGTTTCGGTAAAGGCTGCCGGAATGACCAGCAACTCGGTAACGCCTAGCGAACGATAAAGCTCCGGAAATCTGAGATCGTAACAGATCGACAAGCCAACCCGGCCAAAAGGCGTGCTGAAGGCGGCCGGCTGACGACCGGCTTCGATCGTCGCCCGCTCATCGTAGGACTCGATACCCTGCCGGAAGCCGAACAGGTGGATCTTGTCGTAACGCGCGACTCGCTGCCCCTGCGGATCGTAGACCAGACTCGAATTGAGGACCTTGTCGGGATGCTCGCTGCACAGCGGCAGCGAGCCGCCGATCAACCAGATGCCGTGTGCGCGGGCACTCGCTGCCAGGAAGTCCTGGATGGGTCCATGCCCATCGATTTCCCGCAGCTTGACCTTGTCGTCGTCACGCATCCCCATGATCGCGAAATACTCGGGCAGCGCGAGCAGTTCGGCGCCCTGCAGGACCGCTTCGTCGATCAGGCGGGCAGCGGCGCGCAGGTTCTCCTCGACGCGCGGTGTCGAAACCATTTGCAGCGCAGCGACCCGCAGTGTCGGGACAGCGGGCGGGTCGCCTGGCAGATCACTGAGGTGGGGGTTCATTGCGGACTCCGGTCGGGGTTGGCGGGGATTGGCAAGTCAGCGGGCGGCGTCGGGGCCCCCGAGCGGGAAATTCTCTCCACTTTGGGGTCGTCCCATTTGCCGGTAACCAGATACTCGAAAGCAAATACCTTGTTGAGCGGACCCTGCAAAATTTTATCCGCCAGCAGGGTGGCGATGCCGGCCAGCGGATTGATCACGGCGACTCCCAGAGCCGCGCTGCTGCCGAGTTCGGGCTGCACGGTCACCCTGAGATGCTGTGTTTCATTTTTCAGGTCGGCGTCGCCACGCATCACCACGTGCGCCGCCGGGCCATCGATTTGCAGGCGCTGGGTGTGCATCAGCCCGCTGTTGACCGTCATTTTGCCGTGAATGCTGTCGAAAGCGAAACCTTCGCTGAAGACATCACCGAAATCGAAGCTCAGGCGACGCGGCAGGCCTTGCAGGCTGATCAGGCCGAGCAGCTTGCCAGCCCCTGGGTCGAGCTTCAGGAACTGTCCCTTGCTGGCATCGAGTTCCATGTCACCACTCAGCGTCGCGTAGTCGAGCCGATCCGGTTCCCCGTTCCAGCCGATTTTCCCCTTCATCGTCGCGTTGCCGGCACGTACCGCTCCGGCGTATCCCAGCCGGTCGAGCAACTTGCCGACATCGCTGCTCTCCAGTGTGAAATCGAGTTGCGTGCGGTTGGCCGCGCTGATCTGCCACTGCCCGCTGCCAGACAGCCTTGCATGGGGGTTGAGCAATTCGATCTTGTCGAGCCGCCAAATCCCGCCATCGTTGTGCGCCTGCATATCCAGACGCCCAAAGCGATGCTTGCCGACCGTGAAGTCATCGACCACGATGTCGAGGGCCGGCAGCTTCTTGAGCGCCTCTCCGGGTTCTGCGTCCTTGCTCACCTTCTCGGGACGGCGCCATTTCTTGAACTGCGCCTTCAGCTTGCCGCTGCCCGATCCATCCCAGACAAAGTTGCCGACCGCCTGATCCGATTGCACTGCCCCCCGCCATTGTGAAGTCGCCCCCGACACCCCCATGCTGACCCGGGTGTAGGAGGAGCCAAGCAGGATGACTTCGTCCGCCTTGAGATCGACCGAGACCGGAAGGCCGGAACCGGTACCCTCTTCATCGCCGCCGCGCTGCAGCAGTGCTTGCCAATAGCCGACATCCAGTGACGGGACGCTGATCCCAATGTTGAATCCGCGTTCCGGCAACACTGCCAATGGCCGCCCCACCATGATCGCCGCCCGTTCCGGAAAAGTCTCGTCGCCCTGCTTGCGGCGGATCAACTGCATGTTGAACACATTGCCGATGGTTGCGCGCAACTGCTCGCGGCGAATCGGCTCTGCGGCACGCATATTGGTCGCCGGCTGCGGCGCCATCTCGAAATGCAGGGCCAGTGCGTCGCCAGCGCTCTTGCCGAGGGGTGCCGGCAGGGTCGACGCGACGCCGACCAGATTAGAGTCCAGCATCAGCTCGATATCGCGCTTGCGGACCCTTAACTCGGCACGATAAGCGGTGCTTCCGGATAGCTTGTCGAGCAGCGGCCATTCCGCGCGCCGCCGCAAGTCGTTCACGGCCAGCGTGCCTTCGGCCATCACCAGCACCTTGCCGTCCTGTAACCCACCGCTAATCCTGACCTGGCCACCGAACAGTTGGGCGTTGATCTCCGGTACGCGCAGGCTGGTTTCGGAGAACTGCAGGCTTCCCTTGACCTGCTGCAGGGGGGGCAGCGCGGGGTCGACGTTCACTTCGTTGGCCAGTAGGGTATAGGTGCCGGCAATCCTGGATTCGCCGAGCCGTGCCTCGGCCAACGGAATCTCCAGCGCAATATCCAGATGACCCTTGCCGATGGCACTCATCTGGTCGGTGAAGTGGTCGATCTGGCCCGCGACCGGGCTGAGCTTGATGAACTTCAGAAATTCCGACGTCTCTCCGTCGGCACGCCCCCTCACTCTGAGGGTGGACACCGGTGCATCAAAGTCGGGAATCTCGGCGTGCGTCTCGGTCAATCGGGCGCCAAGAATCGTGCCACGCCGCGCCATCACCACCATGCCGGTCCCTTCAAAGCGAAGATCGGCATCGATACCGCTGATCAACGGCCAGCCGGTTCCGTAATCCAGGGTCACTCCCTGCGCCTTGACGGTGACCAGAAACTGTCCCTGTTTGCGGTCGAGAAACGGGAACTTCGCCAGATCGCCTTTCAGGATGAGCTTGGCTTCGCTCGCCGCCCCAGCCTTGAGGGCGTCACGCAGCCAGTGACGCGCGTCGACGTTGATCGCTGCCGGCAGGTAGCGCCAGACCGCGCGCGCGTCGGCGCGGCTGAGTGTTGCCGTCAGGTCGATGCTGCCCGGTCCTTCGCCGGAGTTGAAGTAGCTGCCCTGCGCAATACCGGCCGCATCGGGTCCGGCAAACTCGGCGCGCGCCAATTCGACCTCGACCTGGCCCTTGCCGATTTTCCATCGGGCTTGTGCATTCAGGGTGTCGAGCGCGATCGATGATTCGGGAAATATGTCGGGCAGTGCGATGTTTACCTGCTGCGAACGCAGCTGCACGGTCCCCCCCTGTTCGCTGGCCTCGAGCGAGCCGGACAAGCCCGTGACGCCTGGGAAACGACCACCAGGCTTGAGCGCCAGGCCATCGAAACGGCCTGTCAGCGAATAAGCCTGCAGGTTCTCGGCGTCGCCCTGCCAACCGGCACGCAGTTCGCTGATGCGTCCGCGTGGTGCAAAGTCATTCAGCAACTGCCGTGACCCGGCGCCGAGCGGCAGATAGGCCGCCAGTGCTGCGAGCGCGTCGAGTTCCAGCGTGCTGGCCGTAGCGTGACCACGCGGTACGCTGCCGGCCGTGGCTGGACGCTGCCAGTCGACGTGAAAATCGGTCGGCTCGATAGAAATGGCGGGCACCGGTGCGTCGCCTTCGACAGCACGCGTCACCAGTTCGATGCGCCGCCCATCAACGCTTGCTCCGGTTGCTGAAAAGCGCGCACCGAGGCGGCCGGACATGTGTTCGAGTTCGAGCGCCGGGAGATCTTTTCCCAGGCGCAGATTGACCTTGTTGAGCGAAAGGTCCGCAGTCAGTTCCTGCAGGCTTCCGTCGGCAAAGCCGGCCCAGGCGCGCACGGCGCCGCGGCCATAAGGCAAGGCCAGCGGGTAATCGATCCAGGTGCGCCAGACCGCCAGATCGGCATAGTCGATCTGAGCAAAGAGCTGACCTTTCCAGGAGGCCATGCGCGTACTGTCCCTACCGTGAAAATCCCCTCGCAGATCGATTCTTGACGCCAGTTCCGCTGTTGGCAACGCGGTCAGTCCGAAGCGGTGCCGCCGCCCGTCGTTGTCGAGCGCCAGGTTCACATCTTCGAGAATCAGTGGCGGCGCATTGCGCTGCGCGTCCTCCCAGACCACCGTTGCGCCGTTGATGCGAATGCGCTTCTGGACCAGCACCCAGTCTGCGATACCGCTGTCCTTGTCCGGTTTGCCGACGGCGATGCCGGCAACAAACAAATTCCCGTCGCGGTCGCGCCGCAGATGCAGCGTCGGTTCGGTGATTCGCAACAGGCGCAGCCGCAACTGCCAACGTGGCAGCGACGACCACGAGAGGATGCTCTCGACGCGTGTAAAGGTCAGCGCCGGCTGTCCCTGCGCGTCGGCAATGCGCACATCGGAGAGGATCAGGTCGGGATTGATTCCTTGCCAGCGAGCTTCAATGCGTCCGATGCCGACCGACAGGCCAAGCACCTGGCTGACCTGGCGTTCGATTTCCGGCCGATAACTCTCGATGTTCGGCAGGATCAGATAGCGCAGCGCCAGCACCAGCAGCACGAAAGCAAAATAGAGCAGCCAGAAGGCACGCACCGCGATACGCCCGAGCCACCGCGCTGCCGGATGCGAAATCACGGGCAGCAGACGATGCAGGCGATGGTAGACCGCCGGGCGCAGCTCGTCCTGCCGCATCAGAGGTGGCCGGCGCAGGGAGACTTTGGCCAACAGTCGGTAGGCGTCACTAGAATATCGGAGTATCTGGTCAGACAACCCATGATTGTAACGGCTTTGCCGGCCCCTGATCAGAAGGATAGGAAATCCAACGGTATCAACGAGAGAATATGAGCCTTCATCAAGCAGCGTCAACCTCGCATTTGGACCCGGAAGCCTCTGAAAAGTCATGCGAATCCGGCCCCGCTCAGTGCCTGTGGCCATCCGCCCG
>NZ_JDST02000061.1:0-45443 GCF_000584975.1 Candidatus Accumulibacter cognatus
ATTTGCGGAGATCACCTTATTGACGCCTGACGCTAAACCTTGCGGCGTGTCAGGGACGCGCACCCATTCCACATCGACGCGATGATCGTTCTCCCCGATCACCTACAGGCCTTGTGGACGCTACCGGCTGGCGACGCGGACTTTGCCAAGCGCTGGATGCTCATTAAGGCAGGGTTCTCCAGGCAAATTCCTCCGACGGAACGACGTTCGCCAAGCCGCGTGGCCAAGGGGGAAGCGCGATATCTGGCAGCGCCGCTACTGGGAGCATCTGATTCGGGACGAAGGCGACTTCGCGCGCCATGTGGATTACATCCATTTCAATCCCGTCAAGCATGGGTTGGCCACACGGGCGGTCGAGTGGCCGTATTCGTCGATTCACCGCTATGTTCGGCTCGGCTGGCTGTGCGCAGAGTGGGCGTCGGATAGGGGTGACGAGGGCGCGTTCGGCGACTGAGGGGAGGTGTTGGGGTTCGCAAGCTCACCCCAACCTACGGGCTACTTGCGAGACCGCGTATTTCAATGGAGTCGAGATCAGCATGTGTACGTGATCCTGCATCAGATGCCCCTCTTCGATCCGACTCTCCCTCTGCTCAGCCAGTTTGCGGAAACACCTCCCAGAGGTAGCGACGCAGCTACCCATACCGCGTAGGGCGTCGGCACTTCGGGATGAACACGATGTGATTTTTGACTTGGAACCTGTCCAATAACTACGCGAGGCGCCGGAGCATGAGGTGAGCAGCAGCAATATGGACCATGGCTTCAGCGGTGTCCGGGCGGACCTCATCATCCTTGGACAGACGACGAGACCAGCCAAGCCAGTCAAAGGTACGTTCCACCACTCAGCATTTGGGAAAGACCACGAAGCGATGAGCTTCAGTCCGCTTGACAATGGTCAGCGTCCAGTCGAACAGGGCACGAACCCATTCCACCAAGGTACTGGTATAGGCACTATCGGCAAATATCGTCCGGATCGTACAGCACAACGCGGCCAGTTGAAGCAGCAAGACTGGGGCACCCACACGATCCTGAATACCTGCTGAATGGACCCCCACAGCCCGCAACAAACCCTGGGTGTCGACGGCGATGTGGCGCTTGCGCCCCTTGATCTTTTTCCCCGCATCATAGCCCCGGCCGTCCCCTTTCAAGGTCCTCTTGACGGACTGCGAGTCAATGATGGCAACCGTGGGCTGTGCCGAACGCCCCAGTTTCTGGCGAAGCTCCTTGCGAAGCGCGCGGCTAATGCGCGCCCACAAACCGGTTCGACGCCATCGCATGAATTCTTCGTACACCGATTTCCAGGGCGGAGAGTCTTTCGGTAGCTGTCGCCATTGACAGCCTGTCTTGACGACGTACAGCACCGCATCGACCACACGCCGCAGCGGATACAGGCGCGGCCGCCCTCCCGCATGCTTCCCAGTTGTCCGCTGGCAAAGTAGCGGCTCGAGTTTGGCCCATTGCTTATCGCTCAAATCGCTCGGATACATCCTCTCTTCCTCACCCAATCAGTAGTCCAGAAGCCGCTATCGAGGAAGTTCTTCGAGCAAAGTTCAGTTTTGGGACAGCTTCTTAGAGTGGCTTAGGCTTTCAGACACGTCCATCGGGATTCTCCATAGGCGTGTGCTTAGCAGCTCACGGCTTGAAGTTTCCTGATGGACTCCCTGAAATGTCAAACATTTTCCAGTCCCCCGGCAGAACCGGGGGATTTCCCATTATTGGTTAATACTGACGTCATTCCGTCCGCGTGCAACGACCGGAGATCGACCTGTGCCTTGCGGGCGCTGCTCAATCATGACCTGGCGGGCCGTTTACGCCGGCCGATAACGTTCCAGCCAGTGGGCATACGGGGAAGGCAGGATCCAGGCGGCGCGTTTGACTTTGAGCTTCAACGCGGCGAGATAAGGCCAATGAGGATTCGCCAGATGAGCGCGCCCCACCAATACCAGATCGAGTTGGCCGCTGGCAATCGTGTTTTGGGCGATTTCGGGGTTATCGATACCCCAGGCAGCCGCGACCGGAATATCGGCTGCCCGGCGGATCTGTTCGGCAAGCGGAGCAAGGAAGGCGGGTCCCCAGGGGATGACCGCGTCCGGCGTCGAGAAGCCGACGCTGACGCTCAGCAGGTCCAGCCCGTGACGCTTGAACGCCCTGGCCAGTTCGATCGATTCGGCGAGCGTTTCGGTGTCGCGGCCGTCATATTCGAGCACGCCGAAGCGGGCAGTCAGCGGCAGATGTTCAGGCCAGACAGCGCGAACGGCAACCAGCGTTTCGAGAAGGAAGCGGCTGCGATTCTCAAGGTTGCCTCCATATGGGTCGTCGCGCTGGTTGGCATGAACCGAGAAGAAACTCTGGCCAAGATAGCCATGGGCAAAGTGCAGTTCAAGCCACTCAAACCCGGCTTCCCAGGCTCGCCGGGCGGCCGCGACAAAATCGTCGCGTACCCGGGCAATGTCCGCGAGACTCATCGCCTGCGGTATCTTCGGCAGGTTGGCACCAAAGGGAATGGCTGAAGGCGAGAGCGTTTGCCAACCACGGGCATCTCCTTCAGGGATATGGTCATCACCCTCCCAAGGACGGTTGGCACTGGCCTTGCGGCCCGCATGGCCGATCTGGATGCCCGCTACCGCGCCGCTGGCCTTGATGGCAGCGGCAATGGGCGCCAGTGCCTGAGCTTGGGCGTCATTCCAGAGTCCGGTACAAGCGGGAGTAATACGTCCTTCCGGGGAGACAGCCGTCGCCTCGACGGTGACCAGACCGGCGCCGCCGCGGGCCAGCCCGGTGTAATGGGCCAGATGCCAGTCGTTAACCACGCCGTCGGTTGCGGAATACTGGCACATGGGAGGTATGGCGATGCGATTGCGGAAGGTGACGGATTTCAGTTGGAAAGGGGAGAACAGTTCAGACACGTTGAGTCTCTTTCAAATAGGATGGATTGGGGAAGCGTCGCAGCACCCGTTGGCTCATGTCCGGACAATGACCGCGCCTTGGCGTCCTGCTGGCCCCGGCGGTTCGTTACCGGGGTCCAGGGAACCGCCACTTTCGTCAGGAGAGCGGTGTGCACTCTTGCACCTTGTCCGCGCCAGATGCTCTGGAAACAATGTGAGGCATTGTCGCTGATACCCGGCGCCGCAGGCAACGGGTCATCCATGACGCCTGCAGACCATTGACGATGAGCGGGGCCTGGCGCCATTTCTCATGAGACCTGCCTGCTGTTTGTGCAAGCCGGTTTGGTCAGGTCTGCCTCATTAAAGTTGCACATCGCATTGGCAACCGTTCCGGCTTGGAGTCGAGGGTGCGGGCGAGGTAGGCATCACGAGCGGCTTGCTGGGGTGTTCATCGTGGGACCCGTGATATGATTGACGACGTCATCCTGGAAGCCAAGCTTGTTCACCAAAATTGTGCCACATTGATACATCGAAAGTGGCGCTGGATCGGGTGCGAATGAAAATGTCGGGATGTCCCGATATGCCCCTCCCCCGCGAGGGGGGAGGGGTGATCACTGATGTCAAGGCATCTCCATTGAACAAGGGACTTTGACCAACACTTTCAATCGCACCCCGCTGGATCAGACTGGAGCTGCGCGTAAGGATCACGTGCACCTGTTACATTTCAGGAACTCCCTTGCTCGGCAGCGGCGCCTGACACAAAGGTAATCGATGATGGAGAATGCGATTCTGGTCTGGTTCAGGCGCGATTTGCGGGATTTCGATCACGCGGCGCTCTGCGCAGCGCTACGGCGTGGACGCCGCGTCTATTGCGCTTTCGTCTTCGATCGCGAGATCCTCGATGCGCTGGAGCAGCGCTGCGATCGCCGCGTCGAGTTCATTCGCGAGTCACTGGTCGAGCTGGATCTGGCGCTGCGCGTTCGCGGCGGCGCCCTGATCGTACGCCATGGCTGGCCGGTCAGCGAGATTCCGGGCCTGGCCAAGGCGCTGGGGGTGACGGCGGTGTTTACCAATCGCGATTACGAACCGCAGGCGAAGAAACGCGATGCCGCGGTCAGTGCAGCCTTGCAGGCGGATGGAGTGGCCTTCGCGTCGTTCAAGGATCAGGCGCTGTTCGACGGCGACGAAGTACTGACCCAGGCCGGGCGGCCCTACACCGTGTACACGCCTTACAGGAGAGCCTGGCTGAAGCGGCTTGGCGATGATGACTGGCAACCCCACACCGCCGGAGACGGGAGGCTGGCCGCGCTGCCGGGTGCCAGCGGTGTGCCGACGCTGGCAGAAATCGGCTTTTTCCGCAGCGATCTGCGAGAGCTGGGCATCGTGCCAGGGATGTCCGGTGGCCGGCAGCTCCTGGCCGATTTTCGTTTGCGGATGGCGCGCTACCATCAGCAGCGTGATTTTCCGGCGCTGCAAGGAGGTTCGCATCTCTCGGTTCATCTACGCTTCGGGACCGTCTCGATTCGCGATCTGGTGGCTCGGGCGATCACTGCCGGCGCCTTGGGCGACGGTGCCGAAGGGGCGGCGACCTGGCTTTCCGAACTCATCTGGCGCGACTTCTATTTCATGATTCTGGACCGCTTTCCGCAGGTCTGCGAGCGCGCGTTCAAGCCGGCGTACGATGCGATTCGCTGGGAACAGGGGGCATCGGCGGACGCGGCCTTTGCCGCCTGGTGCATGGGACGCACCGGTTTTCCACTGGTCGATGCGGCGATGCGGCAGCTCAACGGTACAGGCTACATGCATAACCGCCTGCGCATGCTGACCGCTTCGTTTCTGATCAAGGATCTGGGCATCGACTGGCGGCGCGGTGAGGCCTATTTTGCGCGCCAGCTCAACGATTTCGATCTGTCGGCCAACAACGGGGGCTGGCAATGGGTGGCGTCCAGCGGCTGCGATGCCCAACCCTATTTCCGCATCTTCAACCCGGTGACGCAATCGCAACGCTTTGACCTTGCCGGCAGGTTCATTCGCCGCTACCTGCCCGAGCTGGCCGCTGTCCCCGACCAGTTTCTGCATGCGCCCTGGCGGATGAGTCTGCCCGAGCAGGAGGCCTGTGGCGTGCGCATTGGACGCGATTTCCCGGCGCCGCTGGTCGAGCACGCGCAAGCGCGGCTGCGCACCCTGCAACGCTACGCCGTGGTCAGGCCTGGCGCTGCTCCCTGACATGTCCGGCCACCAGGCGCAGCAACTCCTCTTCCTGATAGGGTTTGCCGAGGTAGTGATTGACCCCCAGCTCGATGGCGTATTGGCGATGCTTGTCTGCAGTTCGCGAGGTGATCATGATGATCGGAACCGTGCTCAGGCGTTTGTCGGCACGCACGTTGCGGGTGAACTCGAAGCCGTCCATGCGCGGCATTTCAATATCGACCAGCAGCACGTCCGGGACCAGCGCGACCAGTTGTTCAAGCGCATCGACGCCGTCCTTGGCGGTCATCACCTGGTAGCCTTCACGTGCCAGCAGGCGACTGGTGATCTTGCGCACGGTCAGCGAGTCGTCCACGATCATGATCGTCGGCAAGGTCGCGGTGACGCTGTCCGTTGCGACCGGTTGTCGAACCGTGGGCACCGGCGAGACCGCGCTCGCCGTGCGATCGCGGCTGGCCAGGGCAATCGGGTTCAGGATCAGCACCACCTGACCATTACCGAGAACCGTTGCGCCATCGACGCCGATCACCCTCGCCAGTTGAGGTCCGATGTTCTTGACGACGATTTCCTGATTGCCCAGCAGCTCGTCGACCTGCATCGCGATTCGCTTGCTGCCGCTGCGTAACAGCAGGACCCAGTACTGGGAATGCTTTTCCGGTAGCGCGCGGGTCTCGCCGAGAAGGTGAGGCAGGTAGCTGAACGGATAATGATTTCCGGTCCAGACGGCTTCCTTGGCTTCACGAATCCGGGTCAGCATCTGCTCCTTGAGATCCAGCACCTGCTCGATCATGGCCGACGGGATCGCGTACTGCCGGTTGCTGGAGCGTACCAGCAAGGCTTTGGTGACCGCCAGGGTGAGCGGCAGGTAAAGGCGGAACGTCGTCCCCTGGCCTGGACTCGAGAGGACTTCAATGCGGCCGCCCAAGCTGTTCACTTCGCTTTTCAGTACGTCCATTCCGATGCCACGCCCGGAAAGGCGTGACACCTCGCTTGCCGTCGATATGCCCGGTGCAAATATCAGATCCACCACGCGCGTCGGATCACGGGCCTCGTCCTCGGTCAACAGGCCGGCACTCAGACCGCGCGTGCGCAGTCGGTCGAGGTTGAGGCCGGTACCGTCATCGGAGAGGGAGAGAATGATTTCGTTGCCTTCCTGTGCCAGCTTCAACGAGATCTCGCCAATCTCGGGCTTGCCCTTGGCCAGCCGCGTGGGTGCATCTTCGAGGCCATGCACGATGGCGTTGCGCAGCATATGTTCAAGCGGCGCGACCATTTTTTCGAGCACCGTCCGGTCGAGTTCGAGTTGGGCGCCCTGGATTTCAAGGTTCGCCCGTTTGCCGATCTCCTTGCCGGCTTGCCGGACGATCCGGTAAAGACGATCGGCAATACTGACGAATGGCACCATGCGTACCGACATCAATTCCTGCTGCACTTCGCGGTTCAGACGCGCCTGCGCGACGATGGCTGCGTTGGCATCGTCAAGATTCTTGAGCAGATTCTGCTGGACCGTGGCGACGTCATTGACTGATTCGGCCATCATCCGTGTCAGTTCCTGGAAGCGCGTGAAGCGGTCGAATTCCAGGGGGTCGAAATCGGCATGCAGTTCAGAGCTCTGACCGACACGTGACTGCATCTGCAGTTCGGCCTGGATCTCGATGTCGCGCAACTGCCGACGCAGACGGATGACATTCTCGGTCAGGTCGAGCAGCGATCCCTTGATGGCTCGCATCTCGCCTTCAATCCGCGAGCGGGCGATCGACAATTCGCCAGCTTCGTTGACCAGCCGGTCGATCAAGTCAGCACGCACCCGTAGGGTGGCGCGTTGTGCGGCGACTTCGCCCTCGACTTCCTGCGGGCTGGTAGTCGTACTCTGTTCGGCGGCCAAGGCGGGGCCTTCGGCAGAGTGCTCAGCGGCCAGTTCCGACGCCGCCGCGTCGGATATCTCGACCGGTGCGTCTGCAGACTCGCCGTGCTGCAATCGCTCGACAATCTGCACGATCACGTCGAAAGCATTGTCGATGTCGTCGATCAGTTGCAATGGCGCACTGCTTGTCTCCTGCGCTTCCTGCATGCGCGTTTCAATGGCGTGCGTGAGTTCGCCAAGGTTCATCGCGCCGGCCATGCGCGCGCTACCCTTGAGCGTATGGAAGAGACGCGCCAGCCGGCGCACGGCTTCGCCATCAGAGGGATTGCTGCGCCAGGCGTGTAGCTGCGTGGCAATGTTCTGGTTGAGATCGAGCGCCTCTTCAAGAAACAGGGGAAGCAGTTGCTCGTCAAGTTCGTCATGCAGTGGCGGCGCTTCGACCGCAGTGGCCACCGGGATGTCGGCAGGTACGGCTGCGGCATCCTTCGCACCTTTCCCGGAGACAATCCGTTCTGGCTTGTCAGTCGTGGCCGGCGCCTCGGGTTTTTCGACAGCCGGCTCCGGGTAGAGCGTGTCGAGTATCTCGACCAGAGTGGGTGCTGCTTCAGGCTGGTGTTGACCTACCACATCTGAGAGCATCAAGGCGAGTGCGCCGATTGCCTGCTGGATGCAGGCAAATGCTTCGAGGCTATCGGGATGTTCGGCGTGATTGCGGCGCAACAGCGCCAGTTCGAGTGCGTGCGCCAGATCCTTGACCGCCACGATACCGACGGTTCCGGCGATGCCGGCAAGGGTATGCGCCGCTCGGTACATTTCGTGCGTTGTCGGAGCGGACTGGTCTTTTTCGAGGACCGCGAACTCGCGCTGCAGGGTGGCCAGGTGAGCGCCCGCTTCTTGGTTGAAGATTTCGGCCAGTTCCCGGTCGATCGAAAGCTGTGCGCGGGGGGGCTGTGCAACGGCGGTGACCTGAGTCAAGGTGTCGGCGCCTGCTTCCTCTGGAATGGCGGCTGTGGTCGCCGCCGGGTGTTCGCTCCGTGGCGTTTCGGCCTCGCCTGGCAGCACAGACAGGAGGCCGACCTCACTGCCGTCGCGAAGGGAATTGGCCAGAGCGACCATCCCCGTCACGTCAGGGGCATGGCCGCGCCTGGTCTTGAGATGCTCGACCCACGCGAGAAAAACGCGGTAAGCCTGTTCGAGCAGGTCGAAGAGAGCTGGCGTGACTTCCTGTTCCTGCCTTAACCAGAGGTTGAGAACCTGTTCAATCGACCACGCCGCTTCTCCGAAATCCTTGAGTCCGACCATCCGGCCGCTGCCCTTGAGGGTGTGCGCGGAACGACGGATGGCCGTCAGCAGTTCCGTGTCGTGCGGTTGCTCGTGCAGCAGGCGCAAGTGTTCATGAATGCTGGCCAGGACCTCGTCGGCTTCGTCAAGGAAGATCTCGACCAGCTCGGCGTCGACTTCTTCGGCGCTGGCCTGTGCGAGCTGAATGGTTTCTGCTGAGGGCGGGGGGGCTTCCGGCGTCTGCTGCTTGAGTGTCGCCATGGCCGCGTCGATCTGCTGCGCGGCATCGCCGCCGCCAGCCAGTGCCGACAGCACATGTTTGGTTTGCTGTCCGAGTTGCTTGTCGGCAATCAGGTCGGCATCCTTTTGCAGTGCCGTCAGATTTTGCCGGACCTCCTGGCGCAGCCCGGGATCGCTGGGCTGCTCCTTGAGGGCCACCAGCAAGGCGTGCGTATCGCGTTTTTGCTGCTCCAGCTCCTGTTCGACGCTTACCGCCGTGTCGTCCTGCTTGCGGGCCGCAGCCGTCTGCATCTTGTTGACGAATGTCGCAAAATCGGTCGTGCCGTGCTGCATGGCATCGACAAAGAAACCGACCAGCGAGAGTTGCTCGGCGACGTTTTCGAAGTCGGCCACCTGCGGAACATAGTCCGCTTCAGAGAAGGTCGCAATGTCTTTCGCACATTGCCTCAGAACGGCCACGGCATCATCGTGGCGCATCATGGTCAGCGCACCGATGACTTGTCGTAGCGGGGTCTCCAGTCCGTTCAGATCGGCACGTTTCTCGGCATCACGGAAAAAGCCATCGAGGACCTGTTCGATTTGTGCGAGGTTGCTGGTGATCTCCCGGGCGACCTGACCAACGACCATTTTTTCCTGTGCCAGGCGCGACATTTCGTCGAGCGACGGCAACTCCGATTCCGGGCGCGGTGGCGTGCCGGCAATACAGCCCTGGATCCGGTCGACCATCACATTGACCTGGTGCGCGAAACTGCTGTCCAGGTACTGGATGTTTTCCTGCGCGTTCTGGGCAAGCAGGATGGCCGTCGCGGTTTCCATGGCCAGGGCTTCGGTATGGCGAGACGGGTATTGCGTCAGCAGGCCGGCCACATCGGCAATAGCCTGCACCAGACGACGATAGTCAGAGTGGTCCAGCTCTTCGACCAGGGTCAACAGCGTACTGGTATGGGTCCTGAACAGGGGCAGAACCTGCATGGTACCGGCGCAGAACCGGCTCCAGGCCTCTTCGGTGGCTGCGATCGCTTCGCGCAAACGGCGGCGGACGGACTCCACTGCGACCGGAGCTGGGCTGGCAACACCGGGCATCAATGCGGCCAACTGGTAAGTATCCTGGACCCGGCGTACGAGCAGGTTGTCGCTGTTGGCCTTGCCGACCAGATACAGCGCATCGCGCATCAGGCGTTCGGCGACATTGTTCGAACCTTCGAGGAGCCGGCGAGTCTGCAGATCGATGCGACTGCAGAGTTGCCGGGCATCCGCATCCGCCGGCAAGGTCTGTTCGCCCAGAGCGGTCAGGAAAGCCGTGGCGACCCACCAGAACGCGCGTGCCGACGCGGTTTTCTGGAGGGCTGCAATCCGTTTGACGGCGTTGCGCATTTCGTCTATGCCCTGGGCATCCAGGGGTGCGCGCAACCACGACAGCAGGCCATGCTGGAAGTGTGCGCGCTGCTGATGGAGGCGGTGCTCAAATTCAACACGGCGAAGTTTTGGCGCCGGGCTGGTCAGGGGCGGCGGGACGCTGAGGTCGGGGAAGAACAGATCGGTTGGGAAGACACGTTCGAGTCCGCGTGCCGACTGCACTTCACGGTACAGCGGCAATAGCCGGAGTGGCTGGTTCGGTTGGCCGCTGATCAGATCATCGAGATAATGGCGAAGCGCTGCCAGTGCTCCTTGTACGAGTTTGACAGCCGTAGGGGTGGCAGGACGCTCCTGCAGTTCGAAGGCCCCCAGCAGCGACTCCAGCGCTTCGGCAAACTGGGTCACACCATCCAGACCGATGATCGTCAGGGCGCCCTGCACCTGGTGCAAATGGGTGCGGCAGAATCTGATTTGCGTGAGGTCGCCGCCGTTCCCATCGGCAGCGCTCGCAGTAAACTGTTGCAACGCCGCGTCGCCTCGCTCGAGGGCGAGGTCGATCTCGCTCTTGACCCAGGTCAGCGGGCCGATATCGAAGTCCGTCGGGGCATTCATCTAGATTTCAGGACACCTTGAAGCCGGCGACCGACCCCTTGAGCTCGGTCGCCAGACCAGCCAGTTCGCCGATTGCCGTGGCCGTTTTTTCCGTTCCAGCGGTGGTCTGCCCTGTGACCAGCAATATTTCCTGCATTTTTCGGGCCACCTTGGTTGCTGAGTCGGCCGCTTGGCGGGTTGCTCCCGAGATATTTTCAATCAGCGCCGTCAGTGTCCTTGAAACCTCGCCAATCTCGGCCAGCGCCTGGCCAGCCGCATCGGAAAGCCTGGCCCCTTCGACGACGCCACGGGTGGATTCTTCCATCGCCGAGACCGTGTCCTGGGTATCGGTCTGGATGGTTCTGACGATAGCTCCGATCTGTTTGGTCGCCTCGCCCGAACGCTCGGCAAGGCGTTGCACTTCCTCGGCCACGACCGTGAAGCCGCGTCCGGCTTCCCCGGCAGAGGCGGCCTGAATGGCAGCATTGAGCGCCAGTACGTTAGTCTGTTCGGTGATGTCCGAAATGAGTTCGACGATCTCGCCGATTTCCTGTGATGACTCACCGAGACGCTTGATTCGTTTCGAGGTCTCCTGGATCTGCTCGCGGATCTTGTTCATGCCCTTGATCGAGTCTTCCACCGCCTGCGCACCCTTGCCGGCAGCCATCAGTGACTGGCGCGCCACAGTTGCCGATTGCTTCGCATCGCCGGACACATTGGTCATCGAGCTGGCTACGGTCAGTACCGATTGGCCAGCCGCCTTGATCTCGGCGGCCTGGCGCTCGGCGGCAGCGAGCAACTCGGCAGACGTCTGTTGGGCCATTTCAGTCGCCTGCGTCACCCGCCCGGCTGCATCATTGATGCGTCCGACGAGTACCCGCAATTCCTCGATCGTATAGTTGATCGAATCGGCGATGGCGCCGGTGATGTCCTCGGATACCGTTGCGGTCACCGTCAGGTCGCCGTCGGCGAGGTCGCCGAGTTCGTTCATCAGACGCAGGATGGCATCCTGATTCTGGCGGTTGAGCAACTCGGTTTCCTGGCGGCGTTGTTCGGCCTGTTCGGTTTGACGCTGGCTCTCGGCGAGGTAGGTTTTGCCCAACAGAAACACCAGCGAGATGGCGAGCAGGATCAGGATCAGCAGTGCCATACCATAAGCGGTACGTTGCATGAAGCTGCCATGATAGGCCTGCGCCAGCTGGTAGGTGGCGTCAAGCAACTCTTCGCTGTCGCGGAAGATTTGCGAACCGGCCTGTTTGGCAATGATCAGTTTCTGCATGTTGCCGAGGATGCCACCCACGGCCTTACGATACTCGGCAAAGCTGCTATCGAGGGCGTTCAGCTTCTGCCGGGTATCCGCATCCGTTGTTGCGGAGATGCGCAAGGTATCGCTCCCCTTGGTCAGCGCTTGTATGGTGTCGCGAAAGGTGTTCGTGTCCTTGCCCAGCAGGAAGGCAATTTCCGGGTCTATGGCATCGCCCAGCAACAACGCACTGGCGTTTTTCGCGATTCGCTGGGTCAGCATCACCAACAGGTTGGCCGCCGCAATCTCGCGGACACTTGCGCTGCCCTGCAGCTTGAGGGCGGCGATCTGTTCCGAGAGTTCGAGCAACTGTGGATTCTTGTCGTTGATCGTGGCGATGTCCTTGCCCAGCGAGACCAGGTTTTTCTCCATCTCGAGCAGGCGCGAAGCGTTCTTGTCGGTCTTCTCCCAGATTTGGGTCAGTGTCTGCAACTGGCCCTGTACACTCGCTGGAGAAGGAGGCACGCGCGTGGCGGCCAGTTCTCCGCCCGTCGTCAATCGCTCAAGGTAGTTGGCGAAGCTGTCACGCGACTCGAGGAGTTGCTTGAAGGCAACCGTGTCACCCAGCAGCGCCAGGCTCGACGCCTTTGCCAGACGCTGAGAAAGCATGCGCATCTCACCGGCAGTCGCAATATAGGCCGTGTTATAGGCCGACTGACGGTCGTCGCGATAGGCAAGGACGGCAATCACCAGCATGACCAGCACTAGGCAGCCGCCAAGGATCTGAAGTTGTTTGACCACCGGAAAGCGGTTCAGCAGCGGTAGCAATAACGGGATCGTCCCTTTGCTCACCGGTTCGCTGGGATCGATCACGGTACGAGCCACGAGGGTTTCGCTTGCCGCAGTAGTCATCCGGGACAGGAAAGCCGGTAGCTTGGGTTTGAACTTCATCTTGCTTCTCCGGTTACACTTTTTCGACAGCGGAAACACTGCTGGTTGTAGATTTCATGGCGCGCAGGCAGTTCAGGCGCCAATGTCCATGAACGACTCGTCAGCCAGGAGTTCGCGCACCCTGAGTTTGTTCCAGTGACGTCCTTCGTTGTCCGAATAAGCTTCACGGGACCAATCCGGCACGTCTGGTGCGACGATTTCAGGAGTCAGGGCTTCGATATTGCGCAGGCCGATCATGCGCGTGACCAGCAAGGCTGCGTTGCTGCCATGGCGGGTTCCAACCAAGAGAAGTCGCGAGCTGGTATTCTGGGGCGTCGCTTCCTTGCCGAGGAAGGCGGAAAAATCCACGACCGAGTACAGATTGCCGCGAATGTTGGCGATCCCTGCAAACCAGGGTTTGGTCAGAGGAACCTTGGTCAAGGGGGGCAGCGGGATGATTTCGCCGGAGTCCGCCAGGTCGAGCAGCCAATGGTCCGGACCAGCCTGAATGCCCAGCAAGCCAGCGGAGCTTTGATGGCTGGTGCCGGCCAAGCGGGCCGCGAGGTAGGCCTGAAATTCATGTAGGCTGATCTTCTTGGTCATGCCCTGGTGATCTTCTAGAGCGCTGCAATCTTGGCCAGCAACTCTGGGCCGTTGATCGGCTTAACCAGATAATCTTGGGCTCCTTGGCGCAAGCCCCAGATCTTGTCCGTCTCCTGGCCTTTGGTCGTGCACACGATGACCGGAATGTTCCGGGTCGCCGGATCACGGGTCAGGGTTCGGGTGGCCTGGTAGCCGTTGAGGCCGGGCATCACCACGTCCATCAAGACAAGGTCCGGCAATTCACTTTTCGTTTTGGCAATGCCTTCTTCACCGCTCTCCGCAGTAATCACTTCATAACCATTGCTGGCCAGTAGTGCTTTCAACACATGACGTTCGGTCGGCGAATCGTCTACGACGAGGATTTTCTTGATGGTCATGGCTTCTCAGCTTCCGTGGTTGCCTCTCAACAAGGTTGGTTTCATTCACATTCAGGTTGCTGCCGGAGCAAAGGCCGCGACCGTTTGCAGCAGGCTGTCTTTGGTGAATGGCTTGGTCAGATAGTGGTCCGACCCGACCATGCGGCCACGTGCGCGGTCAAAAAGACCGTCCTTAGACGACAGCATGATCACTGGCGTGGTGCGGAAGCGCTGGTTCTTTTTGATCAAGGCACAGGTCTGGTAGCCGTCAAGGCGCGGCATCACGATATCACAGAAGATCACGGCGGGCTGATGATCCGCGACCTTGGCAAGCGCGTCGAAACCATCTTCTGCGAGCAGCACTTGACAGCCGGCCTGCACAAGAAATATTTCCGCGCTGCGCCGGATCGTATTGCTGTCATCGATGACCATGACCTTGACGCCGCGCAGGTTTGCTGCTTCAGCCAATTCTCTCCTCCAGATATCCCGGATCGTTGTTTTAAGGAAGTTCCGGTTCCGGCGTACTTTCGCGCCAGTAGCTACTATAACGCATTGTCTTTAAATTTCGACCATTTCAAAGTCTTCCTTGCGCGCCCCACATTCCGGACAAGTCCAGTTGATGGGTACATCCGCCCAGCGGGTTCCTGGTGTGATGCCTTCTTCCGGCAGGCCTTTGGCCTCTTCATAGATGAAACCGCAGGTCAGGCACATCCAAGTGTAATAGGGCTCATCGCTTGCTGTGTTCATGGTCTTGGTCAGTTTTCGGTTAGAATCGGGTAGAAAATTTACGGATTCTAGCCAAACCTTTCTTATTCCGCCAAGATTTTGTCGACAGGAGCACCTTGTCGACGCCCGCTTGCTGTCATGAACCCACGCGCCCTACCATTGCCGCCGCCCATCGTTCTCACCTTCGCCGCCAGCGATCCTTGTGGAGGCGCGGGGCTGCAGGCCGACCTGATGACCCTGTCGTCGATTGGCTGTCATTCGCTGTCAGTGGTGACGGCGCTGACTGTACAGGATACCGTCGGCGTCAGCCGCATCCTCGCGATCGATGCCGATTGCGTTGAGGATCAGGCGCGGACGCTACTCGAAGACATGCCGGTCGCTGTTTTCAAGATGGGCCTGTTGGGCAGCATCGAGAATGTTTCGGTGATCGCTGAAATTCTTGTCGATTACCCCGGCATCCCGTTGGTCCTCGACCCCGTGCTTGCCTCCGGACGTGGCGACGAATTGGCCGACGAGGAAATGATTGCTGGCCTGTGCGAGTTGCTGATGCCGCTGACGACGATCCTGACGCCCAATTCTCTCGAAGCGCGCCGCCTGCTTGACGGCAACATGGATGACAATGGAGACAATGAACAGCGGACTCTGGTCGAATGCGCGCAAAGCCTGCTCGACCTGGGTTGCGAGTATGTGCTATTGACCGGTACCCATGAAAACACGACACGCGTGGTCAACAGCCTGTATGGCCGAAGGCTCGGCCTAGTCCGCAACGACATCTGGGACCGCCTTCCCGGCAGCTACCACGGTTCGGGTTGTACGCTCGCCTCGGCAATTGCCGCCTATCTGGCGAGAGGCTGGTCAGTCGAGCAAGCAGTGGGGGCAGCCCAGGAATATACCTGGCAATCGCTGACCGCCGGTTTTCGGCCGGGAATGGGGCAATTCATCCCGGATCGCTTTTTCCAGATTCGAGGCCATGGCGGGACTCTTGATGCCTGAAGCGGTCGGCAAGACCCTGCGCGGTCTATATGCGATCACTCCTGAAGGCCTCGCGTCGAGCACTTTGCTGGCCCAGGTCGGGGCTGCCCTGGAGGGAGGCGCGGGGTTCGTTCAGTATCGGGACAAGAGCCAAGACGCTGCCCGGCGGGCCGACACTGCGCGCGCGCTGCTGAGCCTCTGCAAAGAGTTTGGCGCGCGCCTGCTGATCAATGACGATCTCGCCCTGGCACTGGCAGTCAATGCTGACGGCGTGCATCTCGGTGCCACTGACGGTGATCTGCAGGCGGCTCGGCAGGCGCTTGGCGCCGACGCTTTGCTCGGTGCCTCGTGTTATGCCGATTTCGATCGCGCGCGCGCAGCCGTGTTGGCGGGTGTCGACTATGTCGCTTTCGGAGCGGTCTATCCTTCCGCGACCAAGCCGCAGGCCGAGCTTGCGCCGTGGTCGCTGTTCACCCGTTGCCGCAGCGAACTCAGGGTGCCGGCTTGTGCCATCGGTGGCATCACGGTGAACCGGGCCAGGCCCTTGCTTGCCGCCGGCGCCGACCTGCTGGCGGTAATCGGTGACTTGTTTGAAGCACCTGACGTGGCGGCGCGCGCGGCGGCCTATCAACAACTTTTCGAGGAAGAGCATCGTGAGTTCTCGTAGCGAGCAACTGTTTGAGCGTGCGCAGCAGCGCATCCCTGGTGGTGTCAACTCACCGGTACGGGCCTTTCGCTCGGTCGGCGGCACACCGCGGTTTTTTGCCGCGGGCGATGGCGCGCGCGTGCGTGATGTCGATGGCCTGAGCTACATCGATTACGTCGGCTCCTGGGGGCCGTTGATCCTCGGGCACGCGCACCCCGAGGTGGTCGCCGCCGTTCAGCAGGCGGCGCTCAGAGGTCTTTCCTTCGGGGCGCCGACCGCAGGCGAGGTCGAGATCGCCGAACTGCTGTGCGAGTTGCTGCCTTCGCTGGAAATGGTTCGTCTGGTCAGTTCCGGGACGGAAGCGACGATGAGTGCGATCCGCCTGGCGCGAGGCTTTACCGGGCGTGATCTGCTGATCAAGTTCGAAGGCTGCTACCATGGCCATTCGGACAGCCTGCTGGTGAAGGCCGGTTCGGGGATGCTCACTTTCGGCAACCCGAGTTCCAGCGGCGTACCGGCTGACTTTGTCAGGCATACGCTGGTTCTCGACTACAACGATAGCATCGGGTTGGCAGCGGCATTTGCTGAACACGGGCCGCGAATTGCCGCGGTGATCGTCGAAGCCGTTGCCGGCAACATGAATCTCATCGCGCCGCAGCCTGCCTTCCTTCAGAACCTGCGCGAACTGTGCAGCCGCCACTCCGCGGTACTGATTTTTGACGAGGTGATGAGCGGCTTCCGCGTCGGTGCCCAGGGTGCTCAGGGCCTGTACGGTATCATTCCTGATCTGACGACTCTCGGCAAGGTGATCGGTGGCGGAATGCCAGTTGGCGCATTCGGCGGCAAACGCGAGATCATGAGCCGAATCGCGCCGCTGGGCCCGGTGTACCAGGCGGGCACCCTGTCGGGCAATCCGGTGGCGGTTGCTGCCGGGCTGGCGACGCTGAGACTGCTACAGGCCGAAGGGTTCTACGAATCCTTGGCGCAGCGCACCCGACAACTCACCGATGGGCTGTCTGCCGCGGCTGGCAAGCATGGGGTACCGTTTTCGGCGCAGGCGATTGGCGGCATGTTCGGGCTGTATTTCCGTTCCGAGTGTCCACAGAGCTACGCCGAAGTGATGGAGTGCGACACGCAAGCCTTCAATCGCTTCTTCCACGCCATGCTCGACGCCGGTCACTATTTCGCTCCCTCGGCCTTTGAAGCCGGCTTCGTTTCGGCAGCGCACAGCGAGTCCGATGTCGCCACGACCATTGCTGCGGCTGAAGCGGTGTTTCGCGCCTGGTGATCAACCTCCCTGGGCGGCCACACCCCACCCGAGGTTCGCGCAGGTATCGGCAAGACCCGGCACATGACGATCGTGTGCTGAATACAGGTCATTCGCTGAGAGGACGAATCTTTCATGATCGAGGCTGTGCCCACAACAGCGATGACCGATAGAGGCCGTCGACACCTTGCACGCTGAATGAGATCCCGTATCCTCCGGCCATGAGCATTCGTGGAGTGATCGCCGCATCCGAGCCGCATACGGCGCTGGCCGGTGCGCGCATCTTGCGGCGCGGCGGCAACGCAGTTGACGCGATCGTCGCTGCCAAGTTTGCCGCCACCGTGACCGAGTTGCCGCTGACTTCGCTTGGCGGTGGCGGGGTCTGTGTCTGGGGCGACGCGGCCGATGGCTACCAGGTGCTCGATTTTTTTGCTGCCGTTCCGGGCCTTGGCCTCGGCGTTTTGCCGACGCTGGACTTTGCACCGGTGACCGTCGATTTCGGCCAGACCAAGCAGGTCTTTCACATCGGCAAGGCGGCCGCAGCAGTTCCCGGTGAACTGGTCGGCCTGCTCGAATTGCACAGGCGCGCCGGTCGCCTGCCCTTGCATGAAGTCGTGGCGACGGCAGCCGCCTGGGCACGCAACGGATTCACGGTCAGTCCGCAGATCGCGATGATCATCGGCCTGATCGAGCCGATCGCCAAATCGACGCCAGCGGCAGCACGTCTGCTCCTGGCTGGCGGACGCCTGCCGCAAGCCGGGGATCGCCTGGCCAACCCCGACCTCGGCGATTTTCTGCAGGCGCTTGGCGAAGGTGATCCGAACAGCCTGGTCGCCCAGTACCAGGCGTCGTTGGTCAATCACTTCGGCCCTGCTCAAGGCGGACTGCTGACCACGCAGGATGTTGCCGCCTACGCGCCGGTAGTGCGTGAACCGCTGCATGTTCCCTTCGGTCCTTACCGCGTGTTGACCAACCCGCCACCAGCCGCCGGCGGCGGCCTGATCGGCGCCGGGCTGCGCATCGCCGAGAGCCTGGGTATTGGCCAGGAGTCATTTCTCTCGCGCGAGCATCAACTCGTGGTGGCGGCGATACTGGCAACCGTATCGCAGATTCGCCTTGCGGGTTACGACCACCGACTATATGCCGACCCGGCGTCGATTCGTGCACTGGTTGCCGGCGATGGCCTCCCGGCCTGGGTCGAGCGGGCACGCTCACGCACTCACGAGAACCTGCTCGGTGCCACCACGCATATCTCGGTAATTGATGCCGAAGGCATGGCCGCGGCAATGACTACCAGCAACGGCGAGGGTTGCGGGCATGTGTTGCCGGAGCTGGGAATCCACGTCAACAACTTCCTCGGCGAAGACGACATCAACCCGGCCGGTTTCCATCGACTGGCACCGGGAAGCTGGATGAGCACCATGATGTCACCCACCATCGTCGTCGCCGGCGACCGGCCGTGTTTTGCCCTCGGCAGTGGTGGGTCAAACCGGATTCGCAGTGCCATCCTGCAGGCACTCCTCAATCTTCTTCTCTATCGGCGCCCGCTTGACGAAGCCTTGAACGCCGCCCGCCTGCATGTCGAAGACAGCAAACTGTGGTTCGAGAACGTCGGCCTCGACGAGGGGGTGGCTGACGCCCTGCAGCAGGCCTGGCCGGCCGCGACCTGCTTCGACGCGACGAGCATGTTCTTTGGCGGGGTCAATGGCGTTGCCAGCGACGACGGTCGTTTGTCTGGCGCCGCTGACCACCGGCGTGGCGGCGTGGTAATGGTGGCTGAATCGTAACGGGATTCAGCGGACCTTTATCTCGGTCCACATCCGCGACAACAAGCGGCGCGTTTTCGGATCGAAATCGCGCAGCATTTCAAGGCGGCGCAAATCGTCGGGCGGCGGGAAAATCCCCGGATTGCCGGCGATCTCGGGGGAAATGTACGGCATTGCCGCCGCGTTCGGGTTGCCGGCACCAATCAGACTGGAGACGTCGGCGGCGTTGGCTCCTTCGAGCATGAACTGAATGAACTGGTGCGCGAGGTCGGGGCGGCGACCGGATTTGTGCAGGACAAAGCTGTCGACCGCCAACACCGCGCCTTCCTTTGGCGTTCGAAAACCGATGGCAAATGGGCGCTTTGCCTCCTGCGCGTCCTGCTGGGCGCGGAACATGTCGCTTGAGTAGCCGTGTGCGACCCAGATGTTGCCGATTGCCAGGTCCTTGATGTAGGTGCTGTTGGAAAAGGTCGCCCAGTACGGCTTGGCGCGCAGGATCAGGCGCTTGGCCTCATCCCAGCGCGCTGGGTCGCTCTCCTGAACCGAGTAGCCGAGGTATTTCATCGCCGCAGCCATCAGTTCGCGCTGGCTGTTGAGAACCGTCACCTTGCCTTTCAGTTTTTCGAGGTGATGCGGTTCGAAGATCAACGCCCAACTGTCGGTCGGCAGGCCGAGTTCCGCCAGCCGGGTGGCGTTGTAACCGAGCAGTGTCACCGTGGTTGCGTAAGGAACTGCATAAAGCATGCCGGGGTCATACCATGGGTTATGAAACTCGGCCTTGATGTTCTTCAGATTCGGAAGTTTTCTCTTGTCGAGCGGGCGCAGCGCGTTCTTGCGGAGCAGGGTCTCGACGGCGTTGCCGGTCGGAACGAGGAGATCGTAGCCGATGGCGCCGGCTTCGAGCTTGGCCAGCATTTCCTCGTTGTCAGAGTAAAAATCCTGTCTCAGCCGGCAGCGACATTGCACCTCGAACCGTTGTACGGTGTCGTCCGAGAGGTAGGTATTCCAGATGTAGAGATAGAGAACGTCTTCAGCATGCGCCAGCATCGCGAGGACTGCGAGCAGCACTGCAACGACGCTGGCCTGCAGCGCTTTCATGCCCTGCCCTGCAATGTGTCAGGTGCAAGTTTCGAGGCCAGCGCGATCAAGGTCAGGGTCAGCGCCATCAACAGCGTAGACACGGCGTTTACTTCGGGACTCACGGCCACCTTGATCATCGAGTAGATTTGCAGCGGCAGTGTCGTGACGCCAACGCCGGCGACAAAGACGGTGATCACGAAGTCGTCGATCGAGAGCGTGAAGCTCATCAGAAAGCCTGCCAGGATGCCCGGCAGGAGCAGGGGCAGAGTCACGCGCCGGAAGCTCTGCCAAGGTCTGGCACCGAGATCCCTTGCGGCTTCGAACATGCTCTCGTCCATCCCGGCCAGACGAGTGCGGACGATGATCGCGACGAAACCGATCGAGAAAGTGATGTGCGCGATCAGGATCGAGATCAGCCCGAGCGTCAGATCGAGCACCTGCCGGAAGAACAGCAGGAGAGAGACCCCGAGCAGAAGCTCGGGCATCGCCACCGGCGTCAGCACCAGAAAAGGCAGGCAGCGCAGAAAACCCGATCGCCAGCGCTGCATGGCCATGCCGGCCATGGTCCCGAGCACGGTGGCCACGCTTGCCGCAGCGATGGCGATGAACAGCGAGTTGACAGCGGCATTCAGCATCTCGCTGTCGTCGAAAAGCGTCTCATACCAGTGGGTCGTAAAACCGACCCACTCGGCGTTGAGCAGCGAATCGTTGAAAGAGAAGATCACCACCACCGCAAGCGGCAGGTACAGAAAGGCGTAGACGGCCAGCGCCGCAGCCCACAGCCAGAGCGACTGGCGAGCACGCGCCATCAGGTACTCCCCCGGCGCAACCGCCCGGCCTTCGCTGACAATCCCGCCAGAGCCAGCACGGCGGCGGTCAACAGCAGCGACAAGGTCGAACCCAGCGGCCAGTCGCGGTTGTCGAGAAACTGTTCCTTGATCAGATTGCCGATCAGCAGATCTCGTGTGCCTCCAAGCAACTCGGGAATGGCGAACATGCCGAGAACCGGAATGAAGACCAGCGCCGAGCCCGCCCAGATACCGGGTAGCGAAAGCGGCAGGGTGATTCGCCAAAAGCGCGTCCAGGTGCCGGCACCAAGATCCTGGGCCGCTTCGAGCAGTGCCGGATCGTGCTGCTCCAGGTTATTGTACAGTGGCAGGACCATGAACGGCAGGTGCACATAGACCATGCCGGCAATCACTGCGAAAGGCGTATACAGCAGATTGGCCGGGCCGAGGAGAATGATCCAGGCGTAGATGCGGATCAGGAAATTGCTGGCCAGAGGCAGGATTACCAACAACACCAGCAAATTGCGATGACGCTGGCCGCTGCGGGCGATCAGTAAGGCCAGAGGATAGGCCAGTAGCAGGCAGATCGAAGTGGTGGTTGCGGCGACCAGGAAGGAACGGCCGAAGATTTCGGCATAGATCCAGTCGCCGAGGAAGAAGCGGTAGGTTTCCAGGGACAGGGTGAACTGGCCATCCTGCATGGCCGGCACCAGTCCTCCGAAGTCACCCGGCTGCTGGAACGAGGCACCAACCATCAGCAAGGCCGGCGCAAGGAAAAAAACCACCAGAAACAGGGTTGGCGGCAGGCTGACCAGCCATTTGGTCAACGAATCACCTCGACCAACCGGGCGTCTGGCTGTTTCAGTCACGCAGGTAGACCCCTGCGTCACGTTGCCAGCCGACCGCGACCGGGGCGCCGCGTTCAAGGAACCTGGCGCGTCCAGGAACTGCGTTGGTGAGCATCGCCTCGAGCACTACCCCATTTTCGAGCGCAATCTTGTAAACGGTGACGTCGCCGAGGTAAAGGTGGTCGCGCACGCGGCCATAAAAGTGGTTGTCCAGCTCGGTCAGGTCCCCGGCAGGGACGATGCGCAGTTGTTCCGGGCGGACGGCAAAGGCACCCTGCTCGCCGGGGCTGGGTCCGACGATCGGTGTGCCGACAATATCCCCGAGTCCAGCAGCGAACAGGTGCAGTCCATCGTGATCCGTTGCCCGCACTTCGACCGGCAGCAGGTTGATGGTCCCGATGAAATCGGCCACAAAGCGGTTGCGCGGGAAGCCATAGATCTGCTCGGGAGCGCCGACCTGCTCGATGCGCCCATTGTTCATGATGGCGATGCGGTGTGATACCGCCAGCGCCTCCTGCTGCGAATGGGTGACGAAGATAAAGGTGATGCCGACCTCGCGCTGTAGCGCGATCAGTTCCCCGGTGATCTGTTCGCGCAGTTTGGCGTCGAGTGCCGCCAGCGGTTCATCGAGCAACAGCAGGCGCGGCTTGTTGATCAGCGCCCGCGCTAGAGCGACGCGCTGCCGTTGTCCGCCGGACAATTGGCGGGGAAACTGGCGAGCCTTGTTGGCCAGGTGCACCAGTTCCAGCGCATCCTTGAGACGAATACTGATCTCGTCCTGGGACTTTCCAGCCATCTCCAAGGGAAAGGCGACATTCTGCGCCACGGTCATGTGCGGAAACAGCGCGTAGCTCTGAAAAACCGTGTGCACCGGTCTTTTTTCAGGTGGAATGCCGGCCAGAGCTTGCCCGTCAAGTAGTAGCTGGCCGGCGTCAGGTGCGTCGAATCCGGCGATCAGGCGCAGCAGGGTGGTTTTGCCACAGCCCGAGGGACCCACCAAGGTAAAGAATTCGCCCGCCTCGATCGACAGGGAAACGTCGTCGACAGCCTGGAGTTCGCCGAAACGGCGGCTGACATTTCGGATCTCGAGTAGCGCCATGATTCAAATAGTGTAGCTTCCGGGAACGATTATAGCTGTGGTTTGCAAATCTCGGGATGTCCTCCGCAGCAGTTGTCAGTCAGGAAAGCAACCAAGTCGTCGATTCTGTCCAGCACGGCATGACAGCGAACGAAGCGGCCTTCTTGCGTGGTATTGACCAGACCTGCGTGAGTCAGGGTCTTCAGGTGAAAAGACAGGGTGGGTGCCGGTAATTGCAGCTGCTCGGCAATCAGGCCTACGGTCAAGCCTGCAGGCGCGTTCTGCACCAGCAGGCGGAAGATGGCGAGGCGGCTTTCCTGTGCCAGCGCGGCGAGCGTGGTGACGGCGTCGGTATTGGTCATCGTTCCAACGATACCGAAATATTCCGGATCTCGCAAAGCGTTTGCAGACAGGCTGGGTATTGCGGTATCGAGTTTGGGACTCATCATCTGGCCGATTATGGCATTCGACACCATGAAATCGCTTGCCTTGAACTGGATCGGCAAGGAGCTTTAGGTAGAAGATCATACAGCCAAGCTGATTGTTCGCGAGAAGGCGTCAGCAACGCGGGAAAGGGATTGGTTGTCGATCCAGAGCGGGTCAAACAACGCACGGCAGGGCATCGCCCAGGCGATGCCCTCCTTGCTCGCAGGCTAGAAACCGGCGCCCTTGATCGATTTCAGACCCTTGAAGACGGCCTTGCTCCCGAGCTGCTCCTCAATGCGAAGCAACTGGTTGTACTTGCAGATGCGGTCGGTACGCGACAGCGAACCAGTCTTGATCTGCCCGGCGCCGGTGCCGACAGCCAGGTCGGCGATGAAAGAGTCTTCGGTTTCACCGGACCGATGTGACGAGATGACGCCGTAACCGGCTTTCTGGGCCATCTTGATGGCGTCGAGCGTTTCAGTGACGGTGCCGATCTGGTTGACCTTAATGAGGATCGCGTTGGCTGCCTTCATGTCGATGCCTTGCTTGAGACGAACCGGGTTGGTGACGAAGAAATCGTCGCCGACGATCTGTACCTTGTCCCCGAGCACCTTGGTGAGCTTGACATAACCTTCCCAGTCGCTCTGGTCGAGGCCATCCTCGATCGAAACGATGGGATACTTCTTACACCATTCGCCGTATACGGCAATCATGTCGTCATCGGTGAACAGCTTGTCGGGATTCGACTTCCAGAACTTGTAGCCCTGGCGGTTTCCTTCGTCGAAGAGTTCGGAAGAAGCACAGTCGAGGGCAATGCTGATCTGCTTGCCGGGTTTGTAACCGGCTGCAACGATCGCCTGCATGATGACTTCAAGTGATTCGTCGTTGGTCAGGTTGGGTGCAAAGCCACCTTCGTCGCCAACTGCGGTGACATGCCCGCCCTTCTTGAGAATCGATTTCAGGGCGTGGAAAACCTCGGTGATCCAGCGCAATCCTTCCGAGAAAGTAGGCGCGCCCACCGGCATGATCATGAACTCCTGGAAGTCGATCAAGTTGTCGGCGTGCTTGCCTCCGTTGATGATGTTGGCCATCGGCGTTGGCAAGGCGAAGTCGCGATTCTTGTGGATCTTGCCGATGTATTTCCAGAGAGGCAGCTTGCTGACATGGGCGCCAGCCAAAGTGATTGCCATCGAAGCGCCGAGGATCGCATTCGCTCCCAGGTTTGACTTATTGGGTGTACCATCGAGGGCAATCATTGCCTCGTCGAGTGCGCGCTGGTCGAGAGGATTCTTGCCTTTAAGGAGTTTCGCGATCTTGGTGTTGACGGATTCGACTGCTTTCAACACGCCTTTGCCGAGGTAAACCTTCTTGTCACCATCACGCAGTTCGCAGGCTTCGAATTCCCCGGTCGACGCACCCGAGGGGACTGCGGAACGGGCCATGAAACCGTCGTCAAGGGTGATGTCGACCTCGACCGTCGGGTTACCGCGTGAGTCAAGGATCTGCCGGCCAACGACCTTGGTGATCTTGACGAATGCAGGGGTGGCCGCCGCTGCTTCGGCTTGCTCGGGTTGTTCGACGCTCTCGACCTTTTCGGCCTTTTCTGCTTTCTTGACTTTGTTGCCTTTTGCCATGATGGAGCTCCGTAGGAGTGGTTCGGTGGAAAGTTCGAGGGAAATCGTAAAGGAAGCTTCTCCGGGGGATCATACCGAATTCAGATGACAAGGTGCAATCCCCACGACGAAATCAGGATGAATTCGTCGATCCAAATAAAGTGTGGAGAATCGGCTACTTGCGGGTGGCAGTGAACATCCTCCCGAATGCAGGTCGGAAGTAAGAATCGACCCCGGATTGAAATTGCAGTGCGCTGGGCGATGTGTTACAAGGTAAACTTATTGCCTTATCGCGAATTTTGGAATTCAACTGCAGTTCTCCTCATCAAATGGTTTTTTCGTTTTTTAAAAAGCCGCAGGAAAAGAAAATGGTTGCGCGGCCGGCCGCCGTTCCCCGCACACGCGACGAACGGGGCGGAGCCCTTGGTCAGGCACCGGAAGACAAACCGGTCGCCACGGCTCCAGTCGGCCTGGTACCGGGAGACCTCCCCTTCACTGCTCCGGTTTCCCCGGCCGAAGGGCAGCCACTGGATCTCAGCGAGTTTCAATTTAGTGAGACCGCTCCTGAATTTCAGATCGAGGCCGAGCTGGATCCGATCGATGCCGAGGCTGAAGAAGCGGCCATGCTTTATTCGAATGGCCAGGAGAGCGCGGTTCGCGCGTTGCTAGAGAGGTCGACGCGCTCCTACCGCTCTGGCCCCGGCGAGCGCTTGTGGTTGATGCTTTTTGACCTTTTCCGATTGACCGGCCAAAAAGCCGCTTTTGAGGGTCTGGGAATCGATTATGCTCAATCCTTCGAGAAATCGCCGCCAGGTTGGCGCGATGCTGTCGTCGCCGTTTCGGTACACGCCAAAGGGGTTGGGTCGGTATTATTTAAAGGTGATTTGACGGGCGACAACGAAACCGGGTTTACCGCCGTGCGCCAAGCCCTCGCACGAACCCCGCATCTTCGTCTAGATATGTCGAAGTTGCGCAAACTGGATGCTGCCGGTTGTCAGCGGCTACTGGAACTGCTGCAGCAGGCTCGCAAGGATCGGCGTGAGATCGAACTGCTGGGCCGTGATCATTTGGCGACCCTGGTCGACCGCCTGGTCGTGCCCGGTCGTGCAGAAAGCCAGGCCTGCTGGCTGTTGAAGCTCGAGATCTGTCAGTTGCGTGGAGAGTTGGAGGTTTTCGAGGATCTGGCGGTCAACTATGCGGTGACTTTCGAGATTTCGCCACCCTCCTGGGAGCCCAAGCGGGTGATGGAAGCCGAGTCTCCTCCGCTGGTTCTCGCCGCCGCCGATCAGTTGTTGACCGAAGCCTATGTCATCAAGGGCGATGTCAAGGGGGCTCGTTTTCCCGACTTGCTGGCGTACGCCGCAGTCAATGATCCGGTACTTATTGACTGTTCGGCAGTAACCCGTATGGACTTCCTGAGTGCTGGCGCCCTGCTCAACATTCTGACCACGGTCAAGCGGACTGGCCGGCAGATTATTTTCCGTCATCCCCATTACCTACTTGCTGAACTCTTCCGTGTCGTCGGTCTGAAGTCCGTGGCGGAAATCGTTCTCGCCAGAAACTAGGATTACCAACAGGAGTTTTGTATGGACCAGTACCACGGCACGACGATCCTGTCAGTTCGCCGCGGCAAGCGTGTTGCCATGGGTGGCGACGGACAGGTAACCCTTGGCCAGCTCGTCATCAAGGCAAGTGCGCGCAAGGTTCGGCGCATCTATCAGGGGCGGATTCTCGCTGGCTTTGCGGGTGGAACGGCGGATGCCTTCACCCTCTTTGAGCGTTTCGAAGCCAAACTTGACAAACACCAGGGCAATTTACTCCGCTCGGCGGTCGAACTCGCCAAGGACTGGCGCAGCGACCGCGCCCTGCGCCGGCTGGAAGCCATGCTGGCAGTCGCTGATCAGGAGAATTCGCTGATCATCACAGGCAATGGTGATGTGCTCGAACCGGAGTACGGCATCGTCGCCATTGGTTCGGGAGGCGCCTTCGCGCAAGCAGCGGCACGCGCACTGGTTGAAAACAGCGAACTCGATCCGGCCGAGGTGGTCCGCAAGTCGCTGCAAATCGCCAGTGATCTGTGCATCTATACCAATCAGAACTTCACCATCGAGGTGCTTGAATAATCATGTCGGCGATGACTCCGCAGGAAATTGTTCACGAACTGGACAAACATATCGTTGGTCAGGGGAAGGCCAAGAAGGCTGTGGCAATTGCGCTGCGCAACCGCTGGCGGCGCGCGCAGGTCACCGAGCCACTACGCCAGGAGATCACACCCAAGAACATTCTGATGATCGGGCCCACTGGTGTTGGCAAGACCGAAATCGCACGCCGGCTGGCGCGTCTGGCCAATGCGCCGTTCATCAAGATCGAGGCGACCAAGTTTACCGAGGTTGGTTACGTGGGTCGCGATGTCGAAACGATTATCCGCGACCTCGTCGAGATTGCCGTCAAAAGCGCTCGTGAGCAGGCGCTGACAGGCGTTCGCGTGCGCGCCGAAGACGCTGCCGAAGATCGCATTCTCGACGCACTATTGCCGCCAGCACGCGGCAATTTCTTCAACGATGCGCAATCGACGGAAGACAGTGCGACCCGGCAGAAATTCCGCAAGAAACTGCGCGAGGGCGAACTGGACCACAAGGAGATCGAGGTGGATGTCGCTGCTCCGTTGATGCAGGCCGAGATCTTTGCTCCACCGGGGATGGAGGAACTGACCTCCCAGATCCAGGGCATGTTCCAGAACATGGGCGGGGGTCGCAAGAAATCGCGCAAGCTGAAGATTTGCGATGCGCGCAGATTGCTGATCGAGGAAGAAGCCGCAAAACTGGTCAATGATGAAGACGTCAAACACGATGCCGTGCGCAATGTCGAGCAGAACGGCATCGTTTTTCTCGACGAAATCGACAAGATTGCCTCGCGCAGCGACACGCACGGCGTGGACGTTTCGCGTCAGGGGGTACAGCGCGATCTGCTGCCACTCGTTGAAGGCACCACGGTATCGACCAAGTACGGGATGATTCGTACCGATCACATCCTGTTTATTGCCAGCGGTGCATTCCACTTGGCCAAACCGTCGGATCTGATCCCAGAACTGCAGGGTCGCCTGCCGATCCGGGTCGAGCTTGATTCCTTGTCGGTTGCCGACTTCGAGTGCATTCTGACGCAGACTGACGCCTGCCTGACCATGCAATACCAGGCGCTGCTGGCAACCGAAGGGGTAACCCTCGACTTTGCCGCTGACGGTATCAAACGCTTGGCCGAGATTGCCTGGTCGGTCAACGAACGCACCGAGAACATCGGTGCTCGACGACTGTATACGGTCATGGAGCGGCTGCTTGAGGAGGTGTCGTTTTCCGCCTGCGAGGGAGGCCTGGAGAACGTTGCCATCGATGCAGCCTACGTGGACAGTCGGCTTGCCGAACTGGCCCGGAACGAGGATCTGTCGCGCTACGTTCTGTAGCGCGCAGGTCTGCCGCCTACTTCACCACCAGAACCGGCAGTTCTGTGAGATGGATGACCTTGCTCGTGACCGATCCCAGCAGCGCGCTGGCCACTGAGCCAAGGCCCCGAGCCCCGATGACGATCAAGGTGCAGTGCTGCTCTCTGGCGAAATTGACAATCGTCGGGGCCGGCTCGCCGACCAGGATATGTTGCGAGTATGCGAGCCCACCGGTTTCCAGTCTGAAACGCGCACCGGCCAATGCGGCTTCGCCGGCCTCGCGGTGGTAGTCCTGGACGACGCCGTGGCTGACGAAACGGGTGACGTCCGAGGGCAGGGGCGCCTGCACATTGACCAGCATGATCGCCGGTGCGATGGCGTCTCGAGCCGCTTCGAGCAGGACATGATCGACTGCCCGCAAGGCGGGCGGCGAGCCGTCGACCGCAATCAGCCAGAGTGCTTTCATTGTTTTCTTCCTTCCCCAAATTTCTCGGTGGCCGCAGTTGCCAGTTCAACGGCCGCATGCGCCGCTTGCCGGCTGGCCAGCCACTTACCCGTTATTACCACCAGCAACGCGCCGAAAGCTGACACGAGGTAAGCGCTGTGCGGAACCGTTGCATGCCAGCTTGCTGGTAGTGCCGGGTCGCTCACCAACATGCCGCCACCAATCCAGCCCAGCAGTCCACCGCCAGCCGTGATCACGATCGGGAATCGATCCATCAGGGCGAGGACCAGTTTGCTACCCCAGACCACGATCGGGATCGAAACCACGATCCCGAATGTGACGAGAACGATCGATCCATGCGACGCGCCGGCGACCGCAATGACGTTGTCTATACTCATCACCGCGTCGGCGACGATGATCGTCTTGATCGCTCCGATCAGCGTGCTGCTTCCTTGCACATGATCATGCGCATCTTCATTTTCAGGCAGGATGAGCTTGACCCCGATCCAGAACAACAGCAGTCCTCCGACGATCTTGAGATATGGAATCGCCAGGAGTTGCAAGGCGAAGTAGATCAGTACGAGACGCAGCCCGATCGCACCGAAGACACCCCAGAAAATTCCCTTGTTGCGTTGCGCCACAGGCAGTCTGCGGCACGCCAGAGCAATCACCACGGCGTTGTCGCCGCCGAGCAGAATGTCGATCAGAATGATCTGGAATACGGCGATCCAGAACGTTGGCGAGGAGAGGTCAGGCATCACATTAACTCCAGGGGCGGCATCAGGCCTGCGGCGTAGGCAGAGCTGCCTTGAACGGCGTTCTGGCCGAACTTGGCCAGCACTTTGTTGGCTTCGCGCAAGCGATCGAGCAGTTTGCTCAGCAGAATCTTGTTGAAGCGCTCCCGTACTTCATCAGAACTCAATTCCAGCGCTGCGCTATTGATCTCCAGGAACAAGGTCGGCTCCAGAGTCACCACCGTGGCGTGACGTCGAGAGTCGCTCGGGTGCAGGAAGGCCATCTCTCCGACTACCTCACTCGCACCGAGTCGACAGATCACCCGTCCATTGATGGAGATCTCGACAAAGCCATCAACCACCACGCCAAACTTGCGATGGTTATCGCCTTCACGGATGATCGTGACTTTCTCCGACAACTCTCGCCAGACGCTGATGCGCAGCACCTCCCACAACTCGATATCCTCGAACTCGGCGAAGAATTCCACCTTGCGCAACCTTTCGAAGTGCGTCTGATCCTGCTGGATCTGATCTTCTTCGAGCATCTGGTAGCGCACCGAGGAAAGATCCTTGGCGAACTCGGCACCATTACGGTAGCGGCTGTAAAGATCCTTCTCAAGTGCCTTCTTGATGATCGGATCAAGGCCCGCTGGTAGAGTCGGGTTGAGTGCGCAGACCGAAGGCGAGTCCATGTTGATGATCTTGTAGACCAGTGTCGCGGGATTGTTGGCGCGAAATGGTAGGCGCCCGGTCAGTAACTGGAACAGCATGACCCCCAGCGAATAGAGGTCGGTCTTGTGATTGAGCGGATAGTTCTTGACCTGCTCAGGGGACATGTAGGCTGGTGAACCAACCCCCATCACGAAGGTCGAGTCCATGCCCATATCCTTGAGCAGGTTGAGGCCCAGGCCGAAATCGGTGATTTTCGGCTCGTCGTTGTCATTGAGCAGGATGTTGGCCGGTTTGATATCACGATGTACGACGCCCTGGCGGAAGGCGTGATCGAGAGCCAGGCAGCACTTGAAGATGATGCCGATGACGCGGTGCATCGGCAGTAGTCGATTGATCGCGCAATACTTGTCGAGCGCGGTGCCTTCGACGAACTCCATCACCAGATAGGCCTGATCCGGTTCCACCACAGCGTCGAAGATCTTGACGATGTTGGGGTGATTCAGCCGACGACCGATCGCGTCCTCGGTCTGGAAAAGTTTGCGCAGACGCCGTGACATGGCTGCATTTTCTTCGCCGAAGCGAATCAGCTTGATGGCGACCTGGCAGTCCATATCCGGGTCTCGGGCCAAATAGACGACAGCAGTCGCACCCTTTCCAAGGGAGCGAATGATTGGATATTTGCCGATCTTTTCCAACATGCCAGAACCCACCCCTATCGACTGCCAGCCGGAATTGAGATGCTAGCAGCAGAACCGCCGCGTGCATGAACAATTTTGCGTCAGTTGCATCGCAGCCAACAAGATCAATGGACAAAAAGCTTGAAATCGGAGAACTCGCCCCAAACTCTTTCCCGTTTTCAGGGAGATCACCATTTATGCAAACGAACGACACCGTACCCGAAGTGACCACTGCCGCCCCGGCCACACCGGAAGTTGCTTCTGTCACACCAGAGATCGTTGAGTCGCCATCAACAGGAGCGCCCCCTGCAAGCGGCCCGCCCAATCTCGAAGAAACCCTTAAACAAGCTCAACAACAGGCCGAGGAGTACCATGATGCATGGCTGCGCGCCAAGGCCGAAACCGAGAACGTGCGCCGTCGTGCGCAGGAGGACATCAGCAAGGCCGCGAAATTCGCTGTTGACCGTTTTGCCCGGGAACTGCTGGCGGTGAAGGACAGCCTCGAAGCTGCGCTGGCAACCGAGACAGCCAGTGTCGAGAGCCTTCGATCCGGTACCGAACTGACCCTCAGGCAACTGGTCGCGGCTTTCGAAAAGTCGGCACTGACCGAGGTCAACCCGCTGGGCGAAAAGTTCGACCCTCATCGACACCAGGCGATCAGCGTCGTCGAATCACCACAGGAACCCAACACCGTGGTCAGCGTACTGCAGAAGGGCTACCTGCTGGCCGACCGCGTACTGCGCCCGGCCCTGGTCGTTGTAGCCAGGGCCAGCGCTTGAAATCGTCACGACAATCCCCAATTGCGTAGCGTTACCAAACATTTCGGTTTTGGCGAATGTTCTCAAAATAATATTGAAAGGATTCTGAAATGGGCAAGATCATCGGCATTGATCTCGGAACGACTAACTCCTGTGTAGCCGTCATGGAAAACGGCAAACCGAAGGTCATAGAGAACTCTGAAGGCGCGCGTACGACGCCATCAACGGTTGCTTATGCGGAGGATGGCGAGATTCTCTGCGGGGCGCCAGCGAAACGTCAGGCGGTGACCAATCCGAAAAATACGCTGTACGCGATCAAGCGGCTGATTGGTCGCCGTTTTGAAGAGAAGGAGGTACAGAAGGATATCTCGCTGATGCCGTTCAAGATTCTCAGAGCCGAGAATGGCGACGCATGGGTCGAGGTGCGCGGCAAGAAAATTGCACCGCCACAGGTTTCTGCGGAAGTTCTGCGCAAGATGAAGAAGACCGCCGAAGATTATCTCGGCGAAGACGTGACCGAGGCGGTGATTACCGTGCCTGCCTATTTCAACGACAGCCAGCGCCAGGCGACCAAGGATGCCGGGCGGATTGCCGGCCTGGAAGTCAAGCGCATCATCAACGAACCGACGGCAGCGGCCCTGGCCTTCGGCATGGACAAAAAGCAAGGTGACAAGAAGATCGCGGTCTACGACCTGGGCGGCGGCACCTTCGATATCTCGATCATCGAAATTGCTGCGGTCGAAGGCGAGCACCAGTTTGAGGTGCTGTCGACCAACGGTGACACCTTCCTCGGCGGCGAAGACTTTGACCAGCGTCTGATCGATTACATCATCGACGAGTTCAAGAAAGAATCGGGCGTCAACCTCAAGGCCGACGTGCTGGCTCTGCAACGCCTCAAGGATGCCGCTGAAAAAGCCAAGATCGAGCTTTCGTCCGGCCAGCAAAATGAAATCAACCTGCCTTACATTACCGCTGACGCCTCCGGACCCAAGCATCTGACGCTGAAGATCACACGCTCCAAGTTCGAGGCGCTGGTCGACGATCTCATCGAGCGGACTATCGAACCCTGCCGAATTGCCCTGAAGGATGCTGGCTGCAAGATCGGCGACATCGACGATGTCATCCTGGTTGGCGGACAGAGCCGGATGCCCAAGGTGCAGCAAAGGGTCAAGGAGTTCTTCGGCCGCGAACCGCGCCGCGACGTCAATCCGGATGAGGCGGTGGCCGTCGGTGCTGCGATCCAGGGTGGCGTTCTGCAGGGCGAGGTCAAGGATGTTCTGCTCCTCGATGTGACGCCATTGTCGCTGGGTATCGAGACGCTGGGCGGCGTAATGACCAAGCTGATCAAGAAGAATACGACCATTCCAACCAAAGCGACGCAGGTCTTTTCGACGGCTGACGATAACCAGTCTGCGGTAACCATTCACGTGCTGCAGGGCGAGCGGGAAATGGCCAGCGGCAACAAGAGCCTTGGACAGTTCAATCTTTCCGACATTCCGCCGGCACCACGTGGCATGCCACAGATCGAAGTGACCTTCGATATTGATGCCAATGGTATTTTACATGTTTCGGCCAAGGACAAGGCCACTGGTAAGGAGAACAAGATCAAGATCCAGGCGTCTTCTGGCCTCAGTGAAGCGGAAGTGCAGCGCATGGTCCAGGATGCCGAGTTGCACGCCGAAGAAGACCGGAAAGCACACGAACTGGCGGAAGCCCGCAATCAGTGCGACGGCATGATTCACACCGTCAAGAAGTCGCTTGCCGAATACGGCAAGGAACTCTCCGACAGCGAGAAACAGGTCATCGAAAAGGCGATGCGTGAAGCCGAGGAGGCCATTCGCGGCAACGACATCGAGGCCATCAAGGCGAAGAACGAGGCGCTCGGAACCGCTGCTCAGAAGTTGGGCGAGAAGATGTACGCCAAACAACAGGAGCAAACGGGGGGCTCCGCACATACTGCCGGGGCTGCCGGTGAAGCGAAGAAGGACGACAGCGACGTCGTGGACGCCGAGTTTACCGAAGTCAAAGACAAGAAGTAGGTCTTTGCCTACCAGGCGGGGCGTATAATCGCGCCTCGCCCTGCTCCCACCAATTGTTCATAAACCCATGGCAAAACGCGACTTATACGACATTCTCGGCGTCAATCGCGACGCGTCCGATGAAGAAATCAAGAAAGCTTACCGCAAGCTGGCGATGAAGCATCATCCGGACCGTAATCCGGATAATCCCAAAGCTGAGGAGCACTTCAAGGAAGTCAAGGAAGCCTACGAAACTCTCACCGACCCGGAGAAGCGCGCCGCCTATGACCAGTACGGTTACGCCGGCATCGATCCGCAGGCCGGTATGGGCGCTGCGGGGGCCGGGGGATTTTCCGATACCTTCGGTGGCATCTTTGATGAGATCTTCGGTGGTCGTCGTGGCGGTGGACGTTCAAATGTCTATCGCGGCGCCGACCTCCGCTACAACCTCGAAATTTCGCTGGAACAGGCAGCCTTCGGCACTGAAACCAAGATCCGCATTCCGACAATGGAGGTTTGCGACGCCTGCCATGGCAGTGGTGCCAAGGCCGGAACGCAGCCAAAGACCTGTCCGACCTGTCAGGGGAGCGGTCAGGTTCGCCTGCAGCAGGGCTTCTTCTCGATTCAGCAGACCTGTCCGAAATGTCATGGTACCGGGCGCTTTATAGCCGAGCCGTGTGTTCCGTGTCACGGCTCGGGCCGAGTCAAGCAGCACAAAACCCTGGCGGTGAAGATTCCAGCGGGAGTTGATGAGGGCGACCGGATTCGACTCACGGGCGAAGGCGAGCATGGCATCAATGGCGGGCCGTCAGGGGATCTTTACGTTCAGATTCACCTCAAGGCACACCCTGTCTTTCAGCGCGAACAGAACGACCTGCACTGCGAGATGCCGATCAGTTTTACCACCGCGGCTCTGGGTGGAGAAATCGATATTCCGACGCTGGATGGAGCTGCGAAAATCCGTGTTCCCCCGGAAACGCAATCAGGAAAAATTTTTCGCTTGCGCGGCAAAGGTATCAAGGGCGTACGTAGTAACGCCCACGGTGATCTGCTCTGCCATGTGGTTGTGGAAACCCCGGTGCATCTCACCGAACGCCAGAAAGAGTTGTTGCGCGAACTTGAGGAGTCCAGCCGCGAGAACTCCGCTCACCACAACCCGCGCGCCAAATCCTGGATGGATCGTGTGCGCGACTTTTTCGCGGCCACCTGAGAACTGCCATCTCTGCGCCCGTTGATGCAGCCCAGCAGTGTCGGGCGAGACAATCGCAGGCGAATATATCGCACACTGTTGCTGCGTGTAAGGGGTGTGTCAGTTTGCTTCGCCATTCTTCAAGGTGAAAGTTGCGTCAGCGACTCGTGAATCTCCCCATTCCAGCCTGGGAAATGTCGGGGGAGAGGGTAATGGCCATGACTTCCAGATCGGGGGTACCTGAAAAGTAATGACCGTTGACTGAAGCCAGTCGCAGGTCCGTGAACAATCACGGCAATCGCATTGAAGGAGAATGGGCATGAGAATCGTCAGGGCGCTACTGTTTGCTTGCTTGAGTTGGGTCAACTGTGTGCTGGCGGCTGAGGTAGGGGTGACCGACAACAGCATCCTGATCGGCATGACTGCGCCGTTCTCCGGCCCTAACGGGGCGTACGGTCTGGACATGAAGATGGTCATCAATGCCTATTTTCGCCAGATCAACGATGCAGGAGGGATTCATGGTAGAAGGCTGGAGTTGCGCGCACTCGACGATGGCTACGAAACTGATCGTGCGGTCGCCAATACCCGCGCCTTGATCAGCCAGGAAAAGGTTTTTGCCCTGGTCGCATCGTACGGTTCGAGTCCCACAACGGCGGCTATGAACGAGGTCTTTGGCGTTGCCAAAGTGCCGCTGGTCGGAGCGATTTCGGGTGCAGACTCGATCCGCCAGTTGCCTAGGGACAACCCGAAAAATCGCTACATGTTCAATGTGCGGGCAAGTTACGCGAACGAGACCGAAGCAATCGTCAATCAATTGGTTTCTCTCGGCTTCAGCAACATCGCCGTTTTGTACCAGAACGATGGATTCGGCAAATCCGGCCTCGATGGAGTCGTTACCGCGCTCAGAAAGCATAACCAGGCACCGGTGGCAGTAGCCACGGTGGAACGTAACTCGGCCGAGGTCGGCCAGGCGGTGCAGACCATTGCCCAGGCGAACCCGCAAGCGGTGATCATGGTGACCTTGTACAAGCCTACTGCCGCCTTCGTTCGTGCGATGAGGAAGATCGGTCAAAAACCGCAGTTCATGACCCTGTCGCCAGTCGGCGCTGACCTGCTGGTACAGGAGCTTGGTGACGAGGCACGCGGCATCGGCATTTCACAGGTCATGCCCTATCCTTGGAACGATACCACGCCGCTGGTACGCGAATACCAGAAGCTGCTCGGCCAGAATGGAAAATTCTCCTACTATGGCGTCGAGGCTTACGCCATGGCGAAAGTGTTGGTCGATGCCATCCGCAAAACGGGCAAAGAGCTCAGCCGCGAAAAGCTGCTGAGCAGTCTCGAAGGCATGCAGAACCATGACCTTGGGGGCTATCGCGTCAGCTATTCGGCCAATGATCGGTTGGGTTCTCGCTTTGTCGACCTGACGGTCATTGGCAACAGCGGCCGGGTTCTTCGTTAATCAATTAAACGATCAGGCGCGTCGCCAGTTGGTTCCCTGGGCACCATCCTCAAGAACAACTCCTGCGGCCAGTAGTCCGCTACGGATTCTGTCTGCTTCGGCGTAGTCCTTGCGTTTCTTTGCCGCCAACCGGCTGGCGATCAGGATTTCGATCGCTTCGACAGACATCTCTTCAGCGCCCGGTGTCGGCGTCCCCTGCAGAAATCCTTGTGGGTCGCGCTTGAGCAGTCCCAGAAGGCCCGCCAGCCCACGCAACTGGCTGGCCAGTCCCGCAGACTTGCTGCGGTTCACCTCGCTGGCCAAGTCAAACAACGCGGCACAGGCATCAGGGGTGTTGAAGTCGTCGTTCATTGCCTGGCTAAAGCGAATCGCATGCGGCTCATGCCAGTCCACGGCGGCCACTTCGACTGCCGGTGGTGCCGCCTTGAGTGCAGTGTAAAGCCGGCTCAGCGCTTGCCGTGCATCGTCGAGATGGGCATCAGAATAGTTGAGTGGGCTGCGGTAGTGTGCCCGCAGGATGAAGAAACGCAGTACTTCAGGATCGTATTGCTTGAGGATGTCCCTGATCGTGAAGAAGTTACCGAGCGATTTCGACATTTTTTCGTCATCGATACGAACGAAGCCGTTGTGCATCCAGAAGTTAACGAACGGGCAGTGATGTGCGCCTTCGGACTGCGCGATCTCGTTTTCATGATGCGGAAACTGTAGGTCCTGCCCACCTCCGTGAATATCGAAGTGCTTGCCGAGCAGGTCCGAACTCATCGCGGAACACTCGATGTGCCAACCGGGGCGACCATTGCCCCACGGCGATGGCCAGAAAGGTTCGCCCTTCCTGGCCTGTTTCCAGAGCACGAAGTCGAGCGGGTCGTCCTTACCAGTGTCAACGTCGACGCGTTCCCCTGCGCGAAGATCGTCGATAGACTTACCCGACAGTTTGCCGTAGCCAGGAAATTTGCGGACCGAGAAATTCACGTCACCAGTGGTCGCTTGGTAAGCCAGCCCGTTTTTCTCCAGCAGTTCGATCAGGCCGAGCATCTGCGGAATATATTGGGTTGCCCGGGGTTCATGGTCGGGTTTCTCTACGCCAAGTGCGGTCGCATCTTCATCCATGAAGCCAATGAAGCGGTCGGTCAATTCGCCGATGCTTTCCTTGTTGGCTAGTGCCCGCTGGATGATTTTGTCATCTATGTCGGTAATGTTCCGGACGTAGCACACCTTTAGTCCACTCGCCCGCAGCCAGCGCTGAACCATGTCAAAAACGACCAATACGCGTGCATGGCCGAGGTGGCAGTAGTCATAAACGGTCATTCCACAGACGTACATGCGGACACTACCGGGCGTGATCGGTACGAAGTCCTGCTTTTCCTTGGTCAGCGAGTTGTAGATCTTCAACATATTTTATGTCCGCTATAGCATTCGGCACAGACGTACACGCAGGGCAAATCTGTTCTCTTCGAGTCTCGATTCCGGAGCCGGGCAGAATCAAGATTCATCAATCTAATCAGGATTCTAAACCCAAGTTTGATGAACGGACTGGATGCCGGCTTACCCCCGCCGGAATGACTGGCAGTCATAGGGTTACGGGAAGAACAAAATTACCCTGCGTACACGTCGAGTGCTTTGGTTTGGACGCACTTCTTGTTAGAATCAATCGGTTTAGTGACACCCACCTGCTGCATAGGCAAGTATACCATACCCATGCACTCGAATCTTCCGATGCCTATGCCTGCCTCCTTCCCGGCGTTGATCGTCGGCTTGCTACTGGGCTGCAGCAGTTTCTTTGCCACATCCGACACGCTGTCGGATGCACAGCGGCTAATGCGCCAGGGCCAGACTGCACATGCTCTCGAAAAGGTCGACGCCTACCTGGCGAACAAGCCATCGGACGCACAGGGGCGATTCCTCAAGGGTCTCGCCCTCACCGAGATGGGCAAACAACAGGAAGCCATAGCCGTCTTCAGCAAACTGACCGAGGACTATCCCGAATTGCCAGAGACTTACAACAATCTGGCGGTTCTGTATGCCCAACAGAAACAATACGAGAAGGCGCGTACGGCACTCGAGATGGCGATCAGGATTCATCCGGGCTACGCTACCGCCTACGACAACCTTGGTGATGTCTATGCCATGCTCTCCGGCCAGGCTTATGACAAAGCGCTACAGCTGGATCCGTCGAGGCAAGTGACACAATCCAAGCTTGCCAGGCTTCGGGAACTCAACAAGTCCTCCACAAGCAGCTCAAGGGTGGCGATGCTGCCAGCTGGCGAGACCGGTAGTAGCCGAAAAACCAGCAACGAACCGGCTGTCATGCCGATTGCGGAAGCATCAATCCCTGCCGCTGGCACCTCTGCTGCCACGATACCAACGGGCAAGGGTATCACCCCGCTCGCTGCCGCGACGGATGCTGACAAATCGGTGCAGCAGGCAACGGTGATTTCGAGTGACGAGAGGGCCGTGACGAAAGCCCTGCAAGGCTGGGTTGGCGCCTGGTCACGGAAGGATGCCAAGGCCTATCTCGCGTACTATGCAGCGGATTTTCGTACGCCCGGTGGAATGCCCCGCAAGGCATGGGAAAATGAGCGCACTCGACCGATGAACAAACTTGGCAGGCTACAGGTGGAAATCGAGGACATCAAGGTCTCGTTTGCCGACGACAAGGCAACGGTGAGGCTCCGACAGCATTACAGTTCGCCCTACCTGAAATCCTCCGTCACCAAGACCATCATCCTGGTCAAATCCAGGGGCAGGTGGTTGATTCAGCAGGAACGGATCGGCTGATGATCATTATTTACCTGGAGGAATTCTCTGATGTACAGGAAACTTGCCCTGATTGCCGTTGGCCTACTGTCGGTAGCGGCCTTGGCTGCACCCAGCGTCGACATGCAGACCAGCATGGGCCGGATCGTGATTGAACTCAATTCCGAAAAGGCACCAAAAACCGTCCAGAACTTTGTCCAGTACGTCAACGAGGGGTTCTACAACGGCACGGTTTTCCACCGCGTCATTCCCGGCTTCATGATTCAGGGTGGTGGTTTTACCGTTGATCTGCAACAGAAGCCGGCGGTCCGAAAGGTGGAAAACGAGGGGAAGAATGGCCTGAAAAACGATCGGGGAACGATCGCCATGGCCCGTACCTCAGAGCCGCATTCGGCGAGTTCTCAGTTCTTCATCAATCACCGCGACAATGCCGCACTCAACTATCCTGCGAGCGATGGCTGGGGCTATACGGTTTTTGGCAAGGTCACAGAAGGCATGGATGTGGTGGACAAGATCGCCAAGGTGGCGACCGGAAACCGCTCGATGCACCAGGACGTTCCCCTTGAACCGGTCATTATCCAGTCGGTCAAGATCATTCCCGAGAAAGGAAAGCCATGATCAAGCTGCATACCAATTTTGGCGTTATTGCCATCGAAGTGGACGCCGAAAAAGCGCCTTTGTCAGCCAGAAACTTCCTCGACTACGTCGAGGCTGGCCACTATGACAATACGGTTTTCCATCGAGTGATTCCCGGCTTCATGGTTCAGGGCGGTGGCTTCGCGCCGGGCATGAAACAGAAGGCCTGCAAGGATCCGATCCAAAATGAAGCGAGCAACGGGCTCAAGAATGATGCCTACACGGTTGCCATGGCGCGTACCTCTGAGCCGCACTCGGCCACCGCACAGTTCTTCATCAATCTGGTGAACAACGATTTTCTCAATTACCGTGCGCCCAATGCCCAGGGTTGGGGATACTGCGTATTCGGCAAGGTGGTTGAGGGTCGCGAGGTGGTCGATCGGATCAAGGCGGTCAAAACGGGCTTTTCCAATGGGCATGGCGATGTGCCCGTAGAAGATGTACTGATCGAACGTGCTGAGGTCTGCTGATGCTCATTCCAGTCCACGATTCATTCACGCAGTGATCCTGTTCATTTCCGATCTGCATCTGACACCGCAGGCGCCAGGCGTCACCCGCATCTTTCTGGATTTTCTCGGTGGCCGTGCGCGTGCCGCCGAGCAATTGTTCATTCTCGGCGATCTGTTTGAAACCTGGCCGGGTGACGACTGCCTGGAAGATCCGGAAGATTCGTTTGCCGTCCACATCGTCGATGCCCTGCACGAGCTGGCGGTGGACGGGGTGCGCGTGTCAGTGATGCATGGGAACCGCGATTTTCTGCTCGGAGACCACTTCGCTGCCCGCAGCGGCGCTCGGCTGCTGCCGGATCCTTATATCCTGTCCCTGCCGGCATGGCAGTTCGTCCTGTCGCATGGCGATGCCTTGTGTACCGACGATCACGACTACCAGGCATTTCGTGCGCTGGTGCGCCGGCCCGACTGGCAGACCATCTTTCTGGGCAAATCCCTGCCGGAACGCAAGGCGATGGCCATCGCGGCCCGCCAAAAAAGCGAATCTGCCAAACGCGACAAGGCGGACAACCTGATGGACGTCAATGCCGGTGCGACGGACGATTTCCTGCGCGCACATGGCTATGCCACGCTGATCCACGGTCATACACATCGTCCGGCGACGCATGCCCACCTAGTCGACGGGATACATGTCGAGCGCTGGGTACTGGCAGACTGGCAGGAGACACAAGGCGAGTTTCTTTGCTGGGATGGCCGGGAACTGTACCGGGAGCACTGGATCTGATACCCTTCTGTCATCACCACGGCGCACCCAGGCCATGAGCAAGCCAGCGGTCGACATCCTGCGCCGGGTTTTCGGCTATCCGTCGTTTCGTGGTCAGCAGGAGGAAATCGTCGACCAGCTCGTCGCTGGCGGTGACGCGCTAGTGCTGATGCCGACCGGCGGCGGCAAGTCGCTCTGCTATCAGATCCCGGCACTGCTGCGCCAGGGCGTTGGCGTGGTCGTCTCGCCGCTGATCGCGCTGATGCAAGACCAGGTTGATGCCTTGCGGCTGGCGGGTGTGCGCGCAGCTTTCCTGAATTCGTCGATGGATTTTCGATCGGCGGTCGACACCGAGCGCCGTTTGCTGAACGACGAGCTGGATCTGATCTATGTGGCACCTGAACGGCTGCTCAGCGACCGTTTCATCGGCCTGCTCGAACAACTCGTCGCGCGCCAGCAGCTCGCACTCTTTGCGATTGACGAGGCCCATTGTGTTTCACAATGGGGACACGATTTTCGCCCGGAGTACATTCAGCTCTCAAAGCTGCACCAGCGCTTCCCTGGGGTACCACGCATTGCCTTGACGGCGACTGCAGACCAGCTAACCCGGCAGGAAATCGTTACCCGCCTGAATCTCGAGGAAGCGAGCTTGTTCGTCGCAAGTTTCGATCGGCCAAACATCCGTTACACGATCGTCGAGCGTGACAACCCGCGCAAACAATTGCTGAGCTTTCTCGTTGCGCATCATGGTGCGGCCGGCATCGTCTATTGTCTTTCGCGCCGCAAGGTGGATGAAACCGCCGTCTGGCTGAATGCGCAGGGAGTGGCTGCCCTGCCGTACCATGCCGGACTGACCGCCGACGCCCGGCAACGTCACCAGCAGCGCTTTCTGCGCGAGGATGGGCTGGTGATGGTGGCCACCGTCGCATTCGGGATGGGAATCGACAAACCCGACGTGCGCTTCGTCGCTCATCTCGACCTGCCCAAGAGCCTCGAAGCGTATTACCAGGAAACCGGGCGGGCCGGGCGCGATGGTGATCCTTCGCAAGCGTGGATGACCTACGGATTGAATGATGTAGTCATCCACCGGCAAATGATCGAGGAGTCGTCCGCACCGCTCGAGCAGAAGCACGTCGAAAGGCAGAAGCTCGAGAGCATGCTCGCCTATTGCGAATCGGCGCAGTGCCGTCGCGTCCTCCTGCTCAACTATTTTGGCGAGGCCGCAGCGCCCTGCGGCAACTGCGATGTCTGCCTTGACCCGCCACTGCTCTGGGACGGTACGGTAGCGGCGCAGAAGGCGCTGTCTGCAGCCTTGCGAACCGGCCAGCGTTTTGGTGCCGGGCATCTGATCGACATCCTGCGTGGCAAGCCTACCGACAAAGTCAGGCAGTTCGGTCACGACCGCCTGCCGACTTTCGGCGTCGGAGTGGAGATGGACGACATGGGCTGGCGCTCGGTATTTCGGCAGTTGCTCGCAGGTGGAGTGCTCGCAGCCGACGCCACGGCCTACGGGGCGCTAAAGCTGACGGACAGCGCACGGCCGATTCTCAAGGGAGAAATCAGCCTCAAGCTGCGACAGCGTTCGGATCGGCCAAAGGGCAAGCCAGCCCGGAGCAAAAACTTGCCAGACAGCCCGCCGCAGCGAGCCAACGATTCACCGCTGCTAGCCAGGCTGCGGACCTGGCGCAGCGAGAGAGCACGCGAACAGGGAGTTCCTGCCTACGTGATCCTGCATGATCGCACGCTCTACGAGATCGCTGCGCTGCTGCCCGATTCTGCGCAGGCGCTGCTCGCCGTACCGGGGATCGGCCTTGCCAAGGCCGACCGCTACGGCGAAGACCTGCTGGCCATCGTCGCGGCGGCTGACTGATTTCGGGGAGACGTGCCCGGATAGGGATGGAGTCTGTCGAGTGCGATGCTCTGTCCGGAGGGCTGCACGATGCGTACATGCTCGCGGTGAAGCTCGCGGGCATGGCACAGGCCGCAGGAGTGAGCGATCATCTCGATTTCCTTGTTCATGTTCCGACAGTAGGACGCCACCCGCGTCGCTTTGTCCTCGACGAACAGGCCGCGCTGCAGGCGCGGATCGTGCGTGGTGACGCCGGTCGGACAGGTATTGGTGTGGCAGCGCAGGGCCTGGATGCAGCCCAGCGAGAACATGAAGCCACGCGCGGTATTGATGAAATCGGCGCCTGTCGCCAGCGCCCAGGCGACACGGGCCGGCGTCACCAGTTGGCCGGCAGCGATGATCCGAATCCGTTCCCTGAGGCCGTTGGCCAGCAATGCGTCGACAACCAGTGGCAAGGCTTCGTCAATCGACAGCGCCATGTGATCGGCCAGCGCCTGTGGTGCGGCACCACTGCCGCCCTCGCCTCCGTCTATGGTCAGAAAGTCGGGCGCTGCCTGTAGACCACGGTGCGCAACCGCTGCCGTGAGTTCCTTGATGAAGCGCTCTCCTCCGATGGCGGTCTTGACACCCACTGGCTTGCCGGTAATGGCCCGGACATGCTCGACCTGATCGAGCAGTTCGTCGATGTTGGCGATATCGCGGTGGCGGTTCGGGCTCAGTGAATCGCGTCCTTCGCTGATGCCGCGGATGCGCGCGATCTCGGGCGTCACCTTGTTGCCCGGCAAAACTCCGCCCTTGCCCGGCTTGGCTCCCTGCGAGAGCTTGATCTCGAAAGCGCGCACGCTCGCTTGTGCGGCGAGTTCGCGCAGACGCTCGTCGGACAGCTCGCCGTTGCCGTCACGAACGCCATACTTGGCCGTGCCGATCTGAAAGATGATGTCACAACCACCCTCCAGGTGATACGGAGAAAGCCCCCCTTCGCCGGTGTCCAGCCAACAGCCGGCTGCCGCTGCACCGTGGGAAAGCGCGCGGACGGCAGGTTGAGAGATGGCGCCAAAACTCATGGCGCTGATGTTCACCAGCGAGCGGCCGATAAAAGGGGTCCGGCAATAGTCTTCACCAATCGCCAACGCTGGTGTTGCTTGTTTCTCCTCATCGAGAACGGGGAACGGAGCATTGACGAAAATCAGAGCGCCGGGTGTATGAATCCGGTAAGTCGAGCCGAAGCCGATAATTCCACCTTCGTTCTTGGCCATGCGGTAGACCCAGCTGCGAGTCGCCCGATCAAAGGGCATCTCGTCTCGGTCGCCGAGAAAAAAATACTGCCGGAAATATTCGCCGAGAGTCTCGAAAAAGTAGCGCAGATGACCGACCAGCGGAAAATTCCGCAACACGGCATGCTTTTCCTGCCTGACGTCCTGGACATAGAGGTAAACCAGGCCGCCAACTAATGCAAGGGCAAGCATCACTCCCAGGCCAACAAGCAACAGGTCAAGCATATCCGTTTCCCTTAGATGGTAGAATCGGTCAAATCAGCTCTTAGTGTACGGGAATTGTCATGACCTTTGCAGCCATGCTGGATACGGAAATCGAGCGCAACGTCGCGGCCGCGATCAGCGAGGATGTCGGGAGCGGCGATCTGACCGCGCAATTGGTTCCCGCAAGCGAAATCCGGCGCGCCACCGTGATTGCCCGTGAACAAGCCATTCTTTGCGGGACCGCCTGGTTCGAGCGCTGCTTCACCCGGATCGATGCGGCAATCACCATTGTCTGGAAGGCTGATGATGGCCAACGCATCAGCCCGGGTCAACTGCTCTGCGAAATCGAAGGGCCGGCACGCGCCCTGCTCACCGGCGAGCGCAGTGCGCTCAATTTCCTGCAACTGCTTTCCGGGGTTGCCAGTAAAGCCAGGCAGTACGCCGACCTGGTTGTTGGTACGCGGGCGCAGGTGGTCGATACGCGCAAAACGATCCCCGGTCTGCGCCTAGCACAAAAGTACGCGGTCAGATGCGGTGGTGGTGGCAATCACCGCCTTGGCCTCTATGACGGGATTCTGATCAAGGAAAACCACATTCTAGCTGCCGGCAGCATCGCCGCAGCCCTGGCTGCCGCACAACAGGTTGCCGAGAACGCGGCAGGTCGCTGCCAGTTCGTTCAGATCGAAGTCGAAACCCTGGCCGAATTGAGGCAGGCTCTGGATGCCGGTGCGGAAATGATCCTGCTCGACAACATGGGGCTTGACGAGATGCGCGAAGCCGTCGCGATTGCTGCCGGTCGTGCCGTTCTCGAGGCGTCGGGCAACGTCAGCCAGGAAAGTGTGCGTGCCATTGCCGAGACCGGAGTGGACCGCATTTCGATTGGTAGCCTGACCAAGGATGTCCGCGCCCTTGATCTGTCGATGCGTTTCCAGGCTTGATGTGGAAGTCAGCGACTCACGAATCTCCCCTCCGGGAGAGGCAAACGGTCATGACTTTCATGATCGGGAGTGTCTGGCAAAATCATGACCGTCAGGGGTCATTCGTCTGCACAGCGTGAGCGGTCTTGTCCTGAGGCAGCGGTTATTCGGCCGCGCGATCGCTGACGGGAATTCCGAGCAAGGCAGTAATATAATCTGGCCCGAGCGATACGCAGCAGGCTGGGCATTGTGGTCTGCGCGAAATAACAAGAGGGGGGTGGTTCGATGCTATTTGCGCTGTTTTACGTGTTGGCGATTTCAATTCTGATCATGCACTTCACGGGATTCCTGGCGCGACATAATCTCGAATGGCTGGTCTTGGTGCTCGCGGTCGCCGTCTTTCCAGCCGTCATCTATCTCTAGCAGCCTGTCGGCCTTT
>NZ_JDST02000062.1:0-21348 GCF_000584975.1 Candidatus Accumulibacter cognatus
CAGCCGACCTGAGTAGTTACCCAGGATTTTCAAGTGTATCTCACGCCGACCACTTACGCTCGAATTGCAGAGAACCTCGAGGACAGTTACCAGGATTGCACCTCGCGCATCCGCGAAATGCTGCAACCCGGCCAGCAGGTTTACGCTTACTGCATCTTCTATCCACAAGCGGGAGAGTTGCGTGCCGAGGTCAAATCGATGGTCTTCCCGGGCGAGGGACCCGGCGTCTATCGCCACGAGGAACCCGACTGGTGGATCAAACAGATCCGTTCCATCGCCAACAGCTACCTGCGCTGGCAGTTCAACTACCCCAATCAGTCGATCGACTATCGAAATTATCGCACGATCCTGCACCTGGCCGGCGGCAAGAAAGGCGACTACCTGCAGGAAACCGACACCATTTCCCGGATGGTTTACGGCATGGCATCGGCCTACATGCTGACCGGTGAGGAAAGCTTCCTCGAGGCCGCAGAGAAAGGAACAGAGTACCTGCGTGCCCACATGCGCTTCATGGATGCGGACGAGGATCTGATCTACTGGTACCACGGGGTCCAGGTTTCCGGAGACCGCGAGCACAAGCTGCTGACCTCGGAGTTCGGCGACGACTACGACTCGCTGCCGATGTACGAGCAGATCTACGCCCTCGCCGGACCAACCCAGACCTATCGTCTCACCGGCGACCCGCGCATTCTCTACGATATCGAGAAAACGATCGAACTGTTCGACAAATACTACAAGGACAACGATCAGGGCGGCTACTTCTCGCACATCGATCCGATCGGCCTGGATCCGCGCTCGCCACTGCTCGACAAAGGCAACAATCGCGCCCGCAAAAACTGGAATTCGGTCGGCGATCACGCCCCTGCCTACCTGATCAACCTCTGGCTGGCAACCGGTGAGGACAAGTACGCCGATTTCCTGGCTGACACCGCCGATACCATCGTCAAGCACTTCCCCGACTACGAGCATTCGCCATTTGTCCAGGAGCGCTTCCATGAAGACTGGAGTCACGACAGCGCCTGGAACTGGCAGCAGGACCGTGCGGTGGTTGGCCACAATCTCAAGATTGCCTGGAACCTGATGCGAATCCACAGCATTCGTCCGAGTGCAGGTTACCTCGAACTGGCCGAGAAGATTGCCCAGTTGATGCCCAAGGTCGGTTCCGACCAGATCCGCGGCGGCTGGTACGACGTGGTCGAACGGGCACTGGCTCCGGGCGAGGAAATGCATCGTTTTGTCTGGCATGATCGCAAGGCTTGGTGGCAGCAGGAGCAGGCGATCCTCGCCTACCTGATTTTGCAGGGCTGCCTGGACAAAGCGGACTACCAGAAACACGGCCGCGAAGCAGCAGCCTTCTACAACGCCTTCTTCCTGGATCACGACGATGGCGGTGTCTATTTCAACGTTCTCGCCAATGGGCTGCCTTATCTGCTGGGTAACGAAAGGCTCAAGGGCAGCCACTCGATGAGTGCCTATCACTCCACCGAGTTGTGCTTCCTGTCGGCGACCTATATCAACCTGCTGATCAACAAGCAGCCAATGTGTTTGTACTTCAAGCCACGGCCCGACGGTTTTCCGGGCCGGATCCTGCGGGTATCTCCGGACATCCTGCCCAAGGGCAGTATCCGCCTGACCGCGGTCGAGATTGACGGCAAACCTTACTCCGCCTTCGATGCTGAAGCCCTGACGGTGCAACTACCCGATTCCCGCCAGGATGTGCGGGTCAAGGTCACCCTGACACCGGTCAAGTAGCTCCGCACCCATCGCAGCGAAGGATTCAAGCATATGTCGATCGAGGTTGAAGCTTTCCCCCGCGACGGGATGACAGTCGTGGCCGTTGCTGGCGAGATTGACGGCAGTTCCGCGCCCAGTTTGCAGAGCAAGATCCTGCCCCTGTTGCAGGAAAACGATTCGCTGATCCTGGACCTTAACCGCGTCACTTATATGTCCAGCGCCGGTCTGCGGATGCTGCTCCTGCTCTACCGCCAGGCGGCGGCGCACAATGGCCGGGTCGCTCTGGCCGGTTTGGCGGAATCGATCAGGGACACCATGGAGATTACCGGTTTTCTCAAGTTCTTTACCGTTGCAAACAGCGTCGACGCGGCGCTGACAGCCCTCAAGCAGGTGTGACATGGATAGCCGCATCGATTTCTACCCGACTCACCAGCACGAAGGCTACAAGTTCCGACTAGGGCGTGTATTTCCATTCGGCAGCACCCTGGTACCGGGCGGCGTCAACTTCGCCATCAGCTCTGGCCACGCCACCTCCTGTACCTTGGTACTCTTCGAGAAGGGTGCGCCCGAGCCTCTGGTGGAGATTCCGTTCCCGGACTCCTTCCGCATCGGCAATGCCTGGTGCATGGTGGTCTTCGATCTCGACTACGAGCGCATTGAGTATGGCTATCGCATGGACGGCCCCTGGGATCCGGTGGCAGGACATCGCTTCGATCGGAGCAAAATCCTTCTCGATCCGTACGCCAAGGCAATTAGCGGCCGCACGGTCTGGGGAAAACTACCCGACTGGAACGACTGCTACCCCCACCGTGCCCGACTGATCTTCGAGGATTTCGATTGGGAAGACGACCGCCCCCTGGAAACACCGCTTGCTGACCTGGTGATCTACGAACTGCACACGCGCAGCTTCACTGCTCATCCCTCGGCAGGCGTCAAGCACCCCGGTACCTATGCGGGAATCATGGCCAAGATCCCCTATCTGAAAGAACTGGGGGTGAACTGTGTCGAGCTGATGCCGATCTTCGAGTTCGACGAGTTCGAAAACAGCCGTCCCAACCCGCTCACCGGTGAGATGATGTACAACTACTGGGGCTACAGCACGGTCGGTTTCTTTGCTCCCAAGGCCGGCTTTGCAGCCTCCGGGCCCTTTGGCATGGAGGTGGACGAGTTCAAGAACCTGGTCAAGGAGCTTCACCGCAACGGCATCGAAGTCATTCTCGACGTGGTTTTCAACCATACCGCCGAGGGTAACGAGCAGGGTCCGACACTTTCCTTCCGGGGGATCGACAACCAGACCTATTACATGCTGACTCCCGAGGGCTACTACTATAACTTCAGCGGCTGCGGCAACACACTCAACTGTAACAGCCCGGTAGTCCGAAACATGGTTCTCGACTCCCTGCGATACTGGGCAGCGGAATATCACATCGACGGTTTCCGCTTCGATCTGGCCTCAATCCTGGGACGTGCTCCCAGCGGCGCCCCCTTACCCAACCCGCCCTTGCTCGAAAGTCTGGCGTTTGACCCCATACTGGCCAAATGCAAGCTGATCGCCGAAGCCTGGGACGCTGGCGGCCTGTATCAGGTCGGGTCGTTCCCGGCGTATGGACGGTGGGCCGAGTGGAACGGCAAGTACCGCGACGACATCCGACGCTTCCTCAAGGGAGACGAGGGAATGGTCCCGGTGATGGCCGAGCGTATCCAGGGCTCGCCTGACCTCTACGGTTGGAACCAACGCGGTCCAACTGCATCGATCAATTTCATCACCTGCCACGACGGCTTCACCCTCTACGACCTGTTCGCCTATAACGACAAGCACAACGAAGCCAACGGCGAACAGAACCGTGACGGCGGCAACGACAACCATAGCTGGAACTGTGGCGTCGAGGGCGAAACCAGCGATCCTGGGGTCAATGACCTGCGCCAGCGGATGATCAAGAACGCACTGGCAATTCTGCTGATGAGCCACGGCGTCCCGATGATCCTGATGGGTGATGAGATGGGGCGAACCCAGCGCGGCAACAACAACACCTACTGCCATGATAATGACCTGAACTGGCTCGACTGGAGATTGCACGAACGGCACGGCAATCTATTCAACTTCGCCCGCCAGATGATTGCCTTGCGCAAGGCACACCCGCTCTTGCGCGCCCGCGAGTTCTTCGGAAGCAGTCCCACTCAGGCCGACATCATCTGGCACGGCACACAAGCCTGGCGAGCCGACTGGTCGCCAGGTGCACGGACCCTGGCCTTCATGCTCCGCGAGCGGCAGGCAGGACAAGGGGGAAATGTCAGTCCGGTGCTGTACATGGCCATCAACTGTTATTGGGATGCCCTCCCCTTCGAATTACCGGAACTGCCCGCCAACTATCACTGGTATCTGTTCGCCAATACCGGCTTGCCAGCCCCCGATGACATCCGGGAGCCCGGCCAGGAAGTCAAACTGGAAGAGAATCTGCTCAGTTTTCTGGTCGGTGGGCGAGCGCTGGTGATACTGATCGGGCGCCCACGGCTGCATGACCAGACAACTTGATCATTCTTTGGAGACAGGAACATGACATTCAGTACCACAGTGGAAACCAGAGGCCGCGAGGCATGGATCACGCTCGACGGCGAACTCGACGCCGCAGTGGCCGGAGAATTCCGTACGGCAATCGAACGGCTCGCCCAGGAAAAACCCGAGAAGCTCGTGCTCTTCGTGAACAAGCTGCAATTCATGGCCAGCGCTGGCCTGCGCGTGCTGGTGTTCGCCAAGCAACGGATGGGCAGCGAGGTCAGCATACATGTCGTCGGAGCCACGGGCCCAGTCCTCAACACCTTGCAAATGAGCGGCTTCGACCAGTCGGTTTACCTTCAGGAAAGCTATCCCTGAGCCTGGCGCCCACCAGGTCATGGCAAGCCACAGCATTCCGGCCAATCTGGCAGCGCTCTCGGCAATTCGTCATCTGGTCACTGAGGCGTGCATCGAGGCAGGACTGGACGGTTCAGCGACCTATCGTCTGACCCTGGCCGTGGATGAGATCGCCACCAACATCATCACCCACGGCTACCAGGAACAAGGCATGACGGGCGACATCGTGATTTCGATTGAGAAAATGGACGATAAGCTGACCGTCATCCTCGAGGACACAGGCGTCGCTTACGACCCTCGTGCGCGCAACATGCCGACTGCAGAAGACCTCGACAAACCGTTATCGGAACGTGATATCGGCGGGCTTGGAATCTACCTTGCGCTGCAAGGCGTCGATCGCTTCGATTATCAGCGTTGCGAGCAGGTCAACCGCAACATTCTCGAAGTCGAACGGCCCCGCTGACCCCTGGCTTGTCTGGCAAAATTGCCTGCTCACCGGCGGATACCGGGCAGGTCGGGTGTACTGTTGTCAAAATGGCCCCTATTGAAATGAACGACAGGCCAATACTACGATTCGCTTCTCAAATTTGAAGGAGATACTCATGACAAAGCAAAAAGCAAGCTATTATGAAAAATTATCCGCAGACTATTCTCGGCCTAATCTGGTCCCCCCCGCATTGCAGGCTGAGCTTATCGAGTTCGGCGAGAGAATCGTCGCGATGAAAGAAGAGGAATTACCCACAATCGATTCCAATTATACCCTGGCACAAATTGAAAAAGAAAATAGGGAGTGGTGGCCCACCCATTGCGAGGCTTTGAGGCAAGGTCGCGGCGACATCTTGACAGGTGAATATAGAAATGATCTCGTCTATTTTTGTCAGGATGGGCCCTATCAAGGAGTGGAGCAACAGAAGGAACGCGAAAAGCATTGGTGGGCATTAATCGCCCAGCCCGGAGTCACCATGTGCTGGCCGATCGTGATGTTCTATGGGGAGCATACCTACTTTGAATGGAAGTGCGTGGATGACATTACCAATGAGACCCTTGCCAAAGGCAATGTCACCTGGGTTCGTCGTGGTCACCGGGGAGGCTGTTACCTCAAGACCGAGCAACTGACGTTCTATCGGGATGTATTTGCCGAGGAAAGGTTGCTGAAGTTGATTCAGACATAGAAAATCATGCAGCGGGGTTGATTCATGATTTGCTTGTCGCATATCATTTTTGTTTCGGTCCACCACCCGGACTTGCTGGCTACTGCTCGCGCAGTTCGGAGAATTTTCACACCAAGCAATTGAGGAGAAATAGAAATGCCGGTCATCAGTCTTGACATCATTGGAGTCAGAAGCGGAATCGCCTTTTATCCAACAGCGGCAGAAGTTGCCACTATTCAGAACAATATCACCAGTGCTCAACTAGGGGTACTGTCCTCCAATTTCCCGAATCAGTTGGGTTTCGTTAGCCATGTGGATCCTAAAACGGGGCTCAATCAATATGATATAGCGAGGCAAGCGGTCCATGATGCTTTCCCTGGTTATATCGTTGTTGCTGCAGATCAGTCAGCCTATCCGACCACCGCGTATACCGCAAACCTGAACAATGGGATCACCGTCTTGGCAGACATTCGCATTGTCGAACTGGCCTTGAATGAAACCATTCAGGATGCGATGCTCAGAAGCCTAACGACAACCATTCAATCTTCCTTGAGCACGAGTTACCCGGATCTCAGGATCAATGTCGCCTCGACGATGATCACGGGCAATGTCGACATCTCCCTCCCTGGCACATTGAATGTTGCCGGAGGGGCCGTGGATGGGGTAATCAGCGCGACGGAAAGAACTTCGGCAGATGGTACGCAGAACGCCAGTTTTCATCAGTTCCTGTGGGACCGTATTCTGACCGCAACCGATGCCAGGAATATGGATTTACATTTGCTCAACCAACTGGAGAATATTGACGGTCTCCGCGGCGGTGCGGGCAATGACATCATCGAAGGAGGCGATGTCGGTGACTTTTTGCTATCCGGCGGTGCGGGCAATGATTTTATTTTCGGTGGAGGTTATGCTGACATAGGGACCAATGTAATGGATGGCGGCGCTGGCAATGACATTCTGGTTGCTGGTGGCCATAAAACCGGCCAGTTGTCTCAATATCTGGCCAGCAACCCTTTCACGCCCAGTACGCCAATAAATGCCTTCACATCCATCACACAAAGCGTTGCCGACAATTCTGTCGGTCGATCATATAATGTTTTTGCATTTCATAACAATAGCGGAAACGATAGGATTTTCAATTTTCATGTTTCGACTGATAAAATACAGATCGACGTCGGGATTAATGGCTCCAACATTACCAACCTGAGCACTCTCATTCAGCATACAACTATTTCAGGAGACAACCTGAGCATCGACTTGGGAAATAATAATACCGTCACCCTGGTCGGGGTTGATATTGCAGGATTGAGTGCAGGAAATATCGTGTTTGTTTAACGCTCGTTGAGCGCCGTTAAAATGAAAAAGGGAAAGCGCAAAATGCACTTTCCCTTTCTGAACCTGGAGCGGGAAAAGAGTCTCGAACTCTCGACCTATACCTTGGCAAGGTATCGCTCTACCAACTGAGCTATTCCCGCGTGTGAACTTTCGCGAAAAATGTCGCGAAGCATGTCATCCGGACTGATCCATCTTGTCCCAAGCAGCAGCGGAAACAATTATCCGTAGGCTGGCGGATGCTGTCAAGCAAAAGTCGCACGCCACTCCATGCCAAAGATCGAACAAGCCATGCTCCAGTGGGGCGAGGCGCGCCCGTCGTTCTGGCTATGGCAGCCATGGACATTGCAAAGCCAGTAGGCCATTGCGGCCCTCCCTCCATTCCGGAGCGCCTGCGCTGGATGCAATCGGCTCCGTCGCCGGCCACCTGTTCAGTTGCGCATTCGGCGAGCGGCAAGGCTGGGACCGGAAGCATGCGGCGGCGCAGCGGCTCAAGCCACTGGCAGCTCAACGCGTGCTGCGCAGTCGGTGACGCGACTCGGCGAGGGTGCTGCGCGCTGCAACTCGCTTCAGAGACAGGGCGGAAATCCGTGGTTTGACGACGATGTGCTCCTGGTGGAGTGGCAGCAAGAGGGCCTCTACCTGCCGCCGGGTGGCGAAGAAAAGGGAGCGTGGCCACCGGCAGTGGGGTGGTCAGACGCTACGCACTGACCAGATGTTCACGGGTGTGAGATTTCGTTGGGGCATGTCCCGCGCCAGCGCCGCGCGCTGCTATGCGCGACGGTGAACGGCGCCTCCGTCAGGGCTCTGCATTGAGATCCTGGTGGGGGCCGTAGCTGGCGCCGACGAATGCCGACAATCCACCCAGCAACTCAAGGAATGCTCCCGCAGGACTTTCACTAAGCGCAGCACTCGACCTTGGCCGGAATGATGATCAATGCCGTTGCCGTCATTAAAGCAGCGCGACTGCGCGCAAACAAAGCAGGACATGTAGCTGTCCAAAGGAAGGTAGGTTCACCCCTCTGCTTGTTTCATCTGCTCTGAGGCGAGCTGTTGATTCTTCAAGGAGGAGGTTTTGGGCGAGAGTCGATGTGTAAACGGTTACGTCCAAAGGTAAAAGAGTCAATTACACCTTCCCTGATAATGTGCCCATCCGATTGCTGTTTTCCTCCGGTTTCTCCGCTAGGATCCTCATCATCATGGCAACCATTCTGATCGTCGACGATGCCCCCGAATGTCTGGCGGTTCTCAGCAGCCTGCTGAGTCCTCTATGTCAAGTGCGCGCTGTCACTTCCGGACAACTCGCTCTGCAGGCTGCAGCCAGTTCGCCCAGGCCCGATCTGATTCTGCTCGACGTGATGATGCCGGAAATGGACGGTTATAAAGTAATCAGGCACCTGCTGTCCAATCCGGCCACGTCCGATATCCCGGTCATCTTTGTCAGCGCCCTCGAACAAACCGATGACGAGGAGCATGGTCTGGCTCTTGGCGCGGTGGACTACATTACCAAACCGATCAAACCGGCAATCGTCATCGCCCGCATCAAGGCTCACCTCGACCTGAAAGCTGCCCGCGACCTGCTGCAAGATCGAAACCGCAGCCTGGCGGAGGATATGGCCCAGCGCATGGCGGAAAATCTTCTGATCCAGGATATCAGCATCCGCGCGCTCGCCGGTCTGGCCGAGATCCGCGACCCGGAAACCGGTAATCACCTGCGCCGCACGCAGGGCTACGTGCGCACGCTGGCAATGGAACTGTGTTCGCATCCACGTTTCGCCGATTTCCTGACGCCACACCATATCGAGGTTCTCGTCAAGTCAGCCCCTTTGCATGACATTGGAAAAATCGGTATCGATGATCACATTCTGCGCAAACGAAGCAAGCTGACACCGGATGAGTGGGCCATCATGAAGACGCACAGTCAGCTTGGTTACCAGGCGCTCGAACAGGCTGCGCAGGATGCCGAATACTCGATCGACTTTCTGAGTATGGCCAAGGATATCGCACATTATCACCACGAAAAGTGGGATGGATCCGGCTACCCGGAAGGACTGTCGGGGAACCAGATTCCGATTTCTGCACGCATCATGGCGCTGGCTGACGTCTTCGATGCCTTGATCACGCAACGGGCCTATAAGAGGGCTTTTACCCTTGAACAAGCACTGCTGATCATCGACGAAGGGCGGGGAACACATTTCGACCCGGACGTGGTAAATGCCTTTTTCGCCCGTCAGGAAGAATTCATCCGCATCGCCACAAGGAATGCCAACCGCGAGACGGCAGATATGCCTATCCAGACCGCCCTGGCAATACCCTAGGTACAGCGGCTACCGCCGTGCCCGGCCGTCCGAAAACCCAGAGCGGAAGAAATTTCTGGCTGCCTGGCGACCCCCCGGCTTGATGCCTTGGCATCACGACCACGGTCAAATACATGCTGCGTCCTGCTGGTGCGGCGCACAATCGATACGGCATTTCCATTAGAATCGAGTCCTCGGTCGAACCCGACCAACAGTCTGGAGAAAGTTGCATGACCATGCAGAGCAAGCCCAACACCGACGATGTGCGCATCCGGGAGATCAAGGAACTGGTCCCTCCAGCGCACATTTTCCGTGAGTTTCCGGTCGGTGTGCGTTCAGCAACGACAACCTATGAAGCGCGCCAGGGCATCCACCGCATTCTGCACGGTGCCGACAACCGTTTATTGGTCGTCCTTGGCCCCTGCTCGATTCACGACGTCGATTCGGCCGTCGAATATGCTCATAGACTGGAGAAGGAAGCTTCCCGTTTCGCCAACGATCTTCTGATCGTGATGCGTGTGTACTTCGAAAAACCACGCACGACGGTTGGATGGAAGGGTCTGATCAACGATCCGCGTCTCGATAACAGCTTCCGGATCAATGAGGGGCTGCGCTTGGCGCGTGGTCTGCTTCTCGAAATCAACGACCTGGGCCTACCCTGTGCAACCGAGTTCCTCGATACGATCACCCCGCAATATACGGCTGACCTGATTGCCTGGGGGGCGATCGGTGCGCGTACCACTGAATCACAGGTGCATCGTGAACTGGCTTCCGGCTTGTCCTGCCCGGTAGGTTTCAAGAACGGCACCGATGGCAACATCCGCATCGCTATCGACGCCATCCGTGCAGCGCAATCACCACACCATTTTCTCTCGGTGACCAAGGCAGGTCGTTCGGCGATTGTCTCCACATGCGGCAACGAGGATTGCCACGTCATTCTGCGCGGCGGCAAGGAACCGAACTACGATGCCGCACATGTCGACGCCGCCTGCCGAGAAATCGCCGCCGCCAACCTCGCCGCACGCCTGATGATCGATGCCTCACACGCCAACAGCAACAAGCAATTCAAGCAGCAGATCGAAGTCGCCAAGGAAACCGCCCGCCAGATTGCCGCTGGCGACCAACGCATCGTCGGCGTGATGCTCGAATCACACCTTGTTGAAGGACGGCAGGATCTCGTTCCTGGTCAGCCCCTGGAATACGGCAAAAGCATTACAGATGCCTGCCTGGGATGGGAAGACTCGCTGCGGGTGCTGGAAATCCTCGCCCAAGGGGTACGCGCGCGCCGGCTGGTTGAAGCTGCGCACTAACGGCCATGATTTCTCCGCAAGCACTGCTTAACGCAGCTTGATTTCCTTGTAGATCACGTGCTTGCGAGCTTTTGGATCGTATTTCTTGATCTCCATCTTGCCGGGCATCGTGCGCTTGTTCTTGGTCGTGGTGTAAAAGTGGCCTGTACCCGCGGTCGACTCAAGCTTGATCTTGTCACGCATGGCTGCTCTCCTTGTCAGATCTCGCCGCGAGCGCGCAAGTCGGCGATCACGGCTTCGATGCCATTTTTGTCAATCGTGCGCAAACCGGCGTTGGATACGCGCAAGCGCAGCCAGCGGTTCTCGCTCTCGATCCAGAACCGGCGATACTGTAAGTTCGGAAGGAAGCGGCGCTTCGTTCTATTGTTGGCATGGGAAACATTGTTCCCTGCCATCGGGCCCTTGCCCGTAACCTGGCAAACACGCGCCATGATGTGGCTCCAATTGAATTTTGGGAAGAAAGCCCGCGATTCTAGCCCATGCAGGTGGTCGATTTCAAGCAATTTTCTGCCGAAGCCCCAAACGCTGATCACAATATCCCCACCTTTATTCTTGTGCAGGGTTTTACTAGCTCGCAAGCGCCTACAGCAATCCCCGTTCAGCGAAAGACAAGGGGGGTGACTGCTGGGCGACGATGAAATGATCGAGCACCCGCACTTCCACCAAGGCCAGCACCTGCTTGAGTTCACTGGTCAGCAGTTCATCGGCGCGTGACGGTTCGGCCACCCCGGAGGGGTGATTGTGTGCCAGCACCACTGCCGCAGCGTTGTGCCGCAGCGCCCGCTTGACGACCTCCCGCGGATAGACGCTAGTCTGCGTCAGCGTACCGCGAAACAGTTCTTCAGCAGCAATCAGGCGATTCTGTGCATCCAGCCACAAAGCAAAAAAAACTTCGTGCTCCAGGCCCGCGAGATGCAGCCGCAGGTAATCGCGCACCGCGCCGGGTGAGGCAAAGGCCATACCCTGGCGCATTTCCTCGCTGAGCGCACGCCGGGCCATTTCCAGGACTGCCTGCAACTGCGCGTACTTTGCCGGCCCCATGCCGGGCAGTGCCGAAAACTCCGCCTGGCTTGCCGAAAACATGCGGTTCAGGCCACGGAAGCGGCTAATCAGATCACGCCCCAGATCCACAGCGCTTTTTCCCTTGACGCCGACGCGCAGGAAAATTGCCAGCAATTCGGCATCCGACAAGGATGCTGCGCCATGGGCGAGCAAGCGCTCACGTGGTCGTTCATCCTCCGGCCAGTCGCTAATCGCCATCTTGTCACCCCCCAGCAATATGCTGCCATGCATTCTAACGGTGATGACTTTTCCAGGCACCCCCAATCATGAAAGTCCAGGGTGTAGAGTGGAGGAAGGTGGGCCAGCGCCGCCTGCCGCAGGCGCGGGCCGCGTGTTGCATTCAATCACCCGCTTCACGCTCCTCCTTTTGCTGCCAAAGCGAGAGCAGTCCCCGCAGCCGCCCTCTCCTTGTGAGAATCTCCTTACAGCAGTTCTTCCAGCCGCAAGCGGATGATCCGGCCCTTGACCGCCGGCAGCGCCTCGATGCCTGCAATCGCGGCATCGATGTTGCGTTCGACCGTCTTGTGCGTGAGCATGATGATGTCGGTCTGCTCCTCGCCTTCGCCGGGCTCGCGCTGGATCATCGCAACGATCGAGATGCCGTCGTCGGCAAGAATGCGCGTCACGTCGGCAAGCACCCCGGGGCGGTCTTCGACGCGCAGGCGCAGATAGTAGCTGCTGACCACCTCCGAGATCGGCAGAATCGCGAGATCGACCATGGCGTCGGGCTGGAAGGCCAGATGCGGAACGCGGTGCTCGGGGTCGGCGGTATGCATGCGCGTGACATCGACAAGATCGGCGATCACCGCCGAGGCAGTGGGTTCGGCGCCGGCGCCCTTGCCGTAGTAAAGCGTCGCGCCGACGGCGTCGCCCTTGACCAGCACCGCGTTCATCGCCCCCTCGACGTTGGCGATCAGCCTTTTGGCGGGAATCAGCGTCGGATGCACGCGCAACTCGACGCCCTCGAGGGTACGTTTGGTGATGCCGAGCAGCTTGATGCGGTAGCCTAGCTGTTCAGCGTATCGGATGTCGGCCGGGTCGAGCTGGCTGATGCCTTCGATGTGCGCCTGCTCGAAGCTCATCGAGTTACCGAAAGCAATCGCCGACATGATGCTGAGCTTGTGCGCGGCGTCCACGCCCTCGACATCGAAGGTTGGATCGGCTTCAGCGTAGCCGAGGCGCTGCGCTTCCTGGAGCACCGTGGCAAAGGACAGGCCCTTGTCGCGCATCCCGGAGAGAATGAAGTTGGTGGTGCCGTTGATGATGCCGGCGATCCACTCGATGCGGTTGGCGGTGAGACCTTCGCGCAGCGCCTTGATGATCGGGATACCGCCAGCGACGGCGGCCTCGAAAGCGACCATCACGCCTTGTTCCTGGGCTGCGGCGAAGATCTCGTTGCCGTGCCTGGCGAGCAAGGCCTTGTTGGCCGTGACCACGTGCTTGCCGTTGGCGATGGCCTGCAGGACGAGTTCCCTGGCAATGCCGTAGCCACCAATCAGTTCGACGATGATGTCCACCTCCGGGTCGCTGACCACTGCAAAGGCGTCGTCGGTCATCCGGCAGCTTCCTCCGGTGATCTGCCGAATCCGTTCACAGTCCTTGTCGGCAACAATACTGATCTGAATGGGGCGGCCGGCGCGGCGGGTGATTTCTTCAGCGTTACGCTGAAGTACGGCGTAAGTGCCGCCACCGACAGTGCCGATCCCGAGAAGTCCAACGTGGATAGGTTTCATAGCGCAGTCACGAGTGAGGGTTATGGAAAAAGCGAGCGAGGCGGCTGAGGGGCTGACAGGGACGCCTACGTTCCGGCACGCTGGCGATAAGCGGCGAGGAAGCGCGCGATGCGGGCAATCGCGTCGCGCAGATCGTCCTCATATGGCAGGAAGACGAGGCGGAAGTGATCGGGTGCCGGCCAGTTGAAGCCACTGCCCTGGACCAGCAGCACGCGCTCTTCCTGCAGCAGTTCGGCGATGAACTCCTGGTCGTTGTCGATCGGATAGATCTGCGGATCGAGGCGCGGGAACATGTACAGAGCCGCCTTGGGCTTGACACAACTGACGCCGGGTATCGCCGTGATCAGTTGGTACGCGAGGTCGCGCTGGCGATACATGCGGCCGCCCGGCGCAACCAGATCGTCGATGCTCTGATAGCCGCCGAGAGCGGTCTGGATCGCATGCTGTGCCGGCACGTTAGCGCAGAGACGCATCGAGGCGAGCATGTCGAGTCCTTCGATGTAGTCGCGCGCTGCGCGCAAGTCACCGGAAACCACCATCCAGCCGGCACGATAGCCGCAGGAACGGTAGTTCTTCGACAGGCCGTTGAAGGTCACCGTCAGCACATCCTGAGACAGTGAGGCAATCGCCGTGTGCTGGGCACCGTCGTAGAGCACCTTGTCGTACACTTCATCGGCGTAGATGATCAGGCCGTGCGTGCGTGCGAGGTCAACCAGCTCGCGCAGCACGTTGTCCGGATACAGCGCGCCGGTCGGATTGTTGGGGTTGATCACCACCAGCGCGCGCGTCTTCGGCGTGATCCTGGCGCGCAGGTCGTCGAGATCGGGCAGCCAATCGTTCGCTTCATCGCAGAGATAATGGCATGGCGTACCGCTCGACAGGCTCACAGCGGCCGTCCACAGAGGGTAATCGGGCGCCGGCACCAGCACCTCGTCGCCGGTATTGAGCAAGGCATTCATCGCCATCACGATCAGCTCGGAAACGCCATTGCCAATGTAGATGTCTTCGAGCACGACTCCCTTGATGTGCTTCTGCTGGGTGTAGTGCATGATCGCCTTGCGCGCTGAGAAAATTCCTTTCGAATCCGCATAGCCGGCCGCATTCGGCAGGTTGCGGATCATGTCGAGCTGGATTTCCTCGGGCGCTTCGAAGCCGAAAGCAGCGAGGTTGCCGATGTTCAGCTTGATGATGTGGTGGCCTTCGTCCTCCATCTGCTTGGCTTTCTGCAGCACTGCGCCACGAATGTCGTAGCAGACGTTGTCGAGTTTGCTTGATTTGAGTACCGGTCTCATGACTTCGGCCTAGAGCAGGCCATCCTTCCTGAACATGTCCTTGATGCCGCGAATGGCCTGGCGAGTACGTTCCTCGTTCTCGATCAGCGCAAAACGCACGTGGTCGTCGCCGTATTCGCCGAAACCAACACCAGGAGATACCGCCACACGCGCCTCGTTGAGCAGCTTCTTGGCAAACTCGAGCGAGCCCATCTGTTGATAGACCTCGGGAATTCTCGCCCAGATGTACATCGACGCCTTGGGAACCTCGACCATCCAGCCGGCTTCGTGCAGCCCCTTGGCAAGCACGTTGCGACGTCCCTGATAGAGTTGGCGAACCTCCTCGACACAGTCCTGAGGACCCTCAAGCGCGATCACCGAGGCAACCTGGATCGGGGTGAACGTGCCGTAGTCGTGATAGCTCTTGATACGCACCAGCGCATTGCACAGTTCCTGGTTGCCCACCATGTAGCCGACCCGCCAGCCGGCCATGTTGTAGCTCTTCGACATGGTGAAGAATTCGACGGCGACCTCACGCGCACCGGGCACCTGCATGATCGACGGCGCCTGGTAGCCGTCGAAGGTGATGTCGGCGTAAGCCAGGTCATGCACCACTAGAATATCGTGCTGCCTGGCCAGAGCCACAATGCGCTTGAAGAAATCAAGGTCCACGCAGCGCGCTGTCGGATTGCTCGGAAAGCCGAGGATCATCATTTTCGGCTTGGGAATCGACTCGCGGATGGCGCGCTGCACTTCCTCGATGAAGTCGACATCCGGCGTCATGCGTACCGAACGAATGTCGGCGCCGGCGATGATCGCCCCATAGATATGAATCGGGTAGGACGGGTTGGGCACCAAAACGGTATCGCCGCGATCCAGGGTGGCAAGCATCAGATGCGCGAGGCCTTCCTTCGAACCGATGGTCACCACGGCTTCGCTGTCCGGATCAAAACCGATCTCGTAGCGCCGCTGATACCAGTCGCAAATTGCTCGACGCAGGCGTGGAATCCCCTTGGAAATCGAATAGCCGTGCGTGTTTTCGCGCTGCGCCGCTTCGACCAGCTTGTCGGTGATGTGCTGTGGCGTCGAGCCGTCCGGGTTGCCCATGCTCATATCGATGATGTCCTCGCCACGCCGGCGGGCGGCCATCTTCAGCTCGGCGGTGATGCTGAACACGTAGGGGGGCAAACGTTTGATGCGCGAAAACTCTCTCATGATCCAGGCTCGGGAAATGTTCGGTGTCGTTGACGACCCGATCAGCATGCGGCATGAGCAGTGATTGCGCGCTGCCGCCGTCTGAACAGGCTCGGCAAAAAAGCTATAATCCTACTTTAACGTATTGCTCACCGCAATTTTCATGAAACTGCAACTCGAAAACACCTCTGGCCTGAACACCGTTACCGCTTATGGAGAAGACTACGTCAGCGTGAATGGCATCCGTCACCACTGCAATCTGGTGGTTCTGCCTGACCGCCTGCTGCCCAACTGGACGCAGGCAACCTTCGCAACGCTAAGCGTCGCCGATATCGAACTGCTCGCCGCACTGGATTCCGAAGTCGTTCTGCTGGGAACCGGCCAGCAGCTGCGCTTTCCGAGCCCTGAACTGATGCGACCCCTGCAGCGAGCGCAAAAGGGAATCGAAGTGATGGATGTTCCGGCCGCGTGTCGTACCTACAACATCCTGATTGGTGAAGGGCGCAAGGTCGCCGTCGGTCTGCTCCTTGTCTGAGCGCGTCCTGCAGTCACCATTGGCTGCCAGAATACCGTCAAGATACTCACCCATCCCGTTCCGATGAAGCGCATCGCCCTGAAAATCGACGTCGACACCTGCCGCGGCACGCTGGTCGGTGTGCCGGCATTGGTCGAGTTGTTGCAGCGGCACGATGCTGCCGGGAGTTTCTTCTTCTCGCTGGGTCCGGACTGCAGCGGGCGGGAAGCGCGCCTGGCCTCGCCAAGCCGTTACTACGATCTCCTCACCCGCCTCTACGGACTGCTTCTACCGGCACCGGATATCGGCAGGCGCGGCGCCGAGAGCATGCGGCAGGCGCGCGCTGCCGGATTTGAAGTCGCCATCCACGCCTGGCATCGCGTGCGCTGGGAAAGCCGGGTCTACACTGCCGACAATGCTTGGATCGAAGCTGAAATGGCGCAGGCCTACCGGCGTTTCGAAGCGCTTTTCGGTGAGCCGCCGCAAGCGCACGGCGCTGCCGCTTGGCGGATGAATCGCCATGCCCTGCGCCTGACGCAACGCCTGGGCTTTGCTTACGCCAGCGATTGTCGGGGGAAATTCCCGTTCATCCCGGTCATTGATGGCGAACTCGTGCACTGCCCGCAGCTTCCGACGACGCTACCCACCTTGGACGAACTGCTGCTCCCGGCAGGCGCGTCTGCGGATCGGGCCGTCGAGCAGATTCTCGATGAGACGGGCAGTACCGGCGGCGAGCACGTGTTCACTTTGCGCGCCGAACTGGAGGGGATGATATACAGCAACGCTTTCGAGCGTCTGCTCGTCGAGTGGAAGAACCAGGGTTATCAACTGCTTGCCCTGCGCGACCTGCTGACCTCGCACAGGCTCGCGACCTTGCCGCGCCACACCGTCATCTTTTCCGAAATCCCGGGTCGCGCCGGAACGTACATGCTGCAGGGCAGCGTATTCCCTGCCGCATGAATGAAAAGGGCAGCCCTGGCCGCCCTTTTCATTCAGGACACGATCCGATCAGTCGCGATCGCCGCTGAAGACCATCAGCAGGTTCAGCAGGCTGACGAAAACGTTGTAGATGTCGAGATACACCGCCAGCGTCGCCGAAATGTAATTGTCTTCGCCGCCGGTAACGATCCGGCTGATGTCATAGAGAATGTAGGCGGAGAAGACCATCACTGCGATCGCCGAGATGGTCAGTGACAGGGCCGGTATCTGAAAGAAGATGTTGGCCAAGGCCGCCAGCAGGACGACGATCATGCCGATGAACAGAAATTTGCCGAGGAAACTGAAATCCTTTTTGGTTACCGTGGCCACCCCGGCGAGCGAGAAAAAGATCACCCCCGTCCCACCCGCGGCCATGGCGATCAGCGAACCGCCGTTGCTGAAGCCGAGCGCCACCTGCAGGATGCGTGAGAGCATCAGACCCATGAAGAAGGTAAACGCGAGTAAGAGAAGCACGCCCACGCCGCTGTCCTTGGTACGCTCGATGCCCCACATGAAACCGAAGGCGATCCCGAGGAAGAGCAGGAAAGACATCATCGGGCTGCCGGACAGGAACGAGAAGCGCATCTGTACGCCAACCAGCGCGCCGATGACGGTTGGAATCATGGTCAAGGCGAGCATCATGAAGGTATTGCGCAGGACCTGGTTCTGCTGTAACGCGAGTTCGCCGCTAGCCTGGCTGGTCATCTGAAATTGGGGTTGCATGGTATTCCTCCTGGATATGGAAATGCTATTACGGGCCTAAGACTAGCCAATTAGCGAAAAAGTTTCAAGGCGCGATAGACTCCTCAATGTAAAAGTTGCGTCAGCGACTCATGTCTCTCTTCCCTTCTCGTGAGAGCGAAAGCGGGGTTTCAGGAAGCGGCGCGCCGCTGCAGCCGGCCCGCGATGTTGCGCGCGCCGTGGGAAGGGTGCGGGGGCGAGAGGGAAAATTCGCGGAGCCTGTTCTGTGCCCGTCGAGCGATTCCGGCTTGCCAGCCGGAATGCACCCGTTAAGAGAGGAAAACGGTCATGACGTCCATGATCGGATCTGCCTGGAAAAAAGTCATGACCGTTAGCGGCGTGCCGACGGCCCTGGCAGGGGTCTGCCGTGCTATCATTGGCACGTCGCGGTAGACACCGTATGGCTTTCACTCAGCAAGAGCCCAAACACTCCGTCTCTACAGCGTCGAACAGGAAGCGTGGCAGAGTGGCCGATTGCACCGGTCTTGAAAACCGGCAACGGGCAACCGTTCGTGAGTTCGAATCTCACCGCTTCCGCCAGCAGATTATCTGGTTTGAATATGAGGGAATTCGACAAGCTCAGGCCGATCGATCCGATATTTACGACCTAACCGGATCACTGTACCGGTCTGAGGGGGGAAGGTCGACAATGCGGCATCCAACCATCACGGGATACATGGGGGCTGCGGACAAACAGCTCTTCTTCTGTTTTGACGCCCCACAGGGAGCCACGACACGCCCCTTCGGTTTCGTTCTCTGCCCGCCTTTCGGGCGCGAGTATGTCTCTACCCACCGCGTCTTTCGACAGTTCGCCAGCCGCTTGGCGCGAGCCGGCTTCCCGGTGCTGCGCTTCGACTACTTTGCAACGGGCGATTCTGCCGGCGAGGACAGCGAGGGCAGCCTGGAGCAATGGCTCGAGGACGTCGCTACCGCGGTGAATACCCTCCGCGACCATACGGCCGGCATGCCGGTCTGGCTTGCCGGCCTGCGTGTCGGTGCCAGTCTGGCTGCCCTGTATGCGGCACAGCACCAGGACGTCGCTGGCCTGATCCTGTGGGATGCAGTAGTGGACGGCAAGCGCTACGTGGATAAACTGCTCGAAGCGCACCAACAGCGCTTCCGCCAAACGACCGGGCAAGGTCAGCCCCTCCCGTCGACAGATGGAGTGCGCGAGATTTTCGGTGCCCTCCTTTCCCCCCGTCTGGCAAGTGGCCTGCGTGCCATCGACCTCGCCACCCTGCCGCGTGCCCCTGCTCTACAGATACTGCTGATGAGCAGCAGCCCGCAAGCCGACCCGGATGCGCTGGGCAACCGGCTCGCTGCGCTTGGCGCAAGCGTCGATCGGAAACACGTGCCGTGGCCCGAACTATGGGCCGAGGGTGCCGAAATGAACGACGTTCTGATGCCGCCGGCGCGCGTCCTGCAGGCCATGGTCGAATCGGCACAGGGAGAGCGGCGATGAACGAGCGCGTTCTCCACTTTGGCGACAGCGACGGCCTGATCGGCATTCATACCCCCAGCGCCGCACCCGGCAAACGTCCCGGCATTGTGCTGGTGAACGCCGGGGTCGTTCATCGTGCCGGTCCCAATCGCCTGTACGTGAACATTGCCCGGCAACTCGCTGCCACCGGCTACCCGGTGCTGCGCTTCGACCTCTCGGGAATTGGTGACAGCCGCCCACGCAGTGACGCGCTGAGCTTCGAGAAGAGCGCCATCGCTGAAACCTCAGCAGCAATGGCCGCGCTCGGTGCCGAGAGCGACTGCAGCGGCTTCATCCTGTGCGGGATTTGCTCGGGGGCTGACATTTCGTTTCTCACCTGCCGCGACAACCCGGCGGTGCTGGGCGCGGTGCTGATCAACGGGCGCGGCCTGCATGGCGTCACCGACGACTCTGGTGATGCGATTGATGCTGGCATCAACAGTACCCTGCGCGCCGGCGAATCGGCGCGCTACCTCTGGAAGCGCGCCCTCTTCAACCCGGCGAGCTGGCGCAAGCTGCTGAGCGGACAGAGCAATTCCATCGAGTTGCTGCGTGTCGTCGGCCGGCAATTCCTGCAACGCTTCATCGGCAGCGAGCAGGTCCCGGAAAATGCACCGGAACTGCGCGCCGCCTTCCACGGCATCCTCGACCGTGGCACCGCCCTGCTGATGGTGTACTCCGAAGATGACCCTGCCCTCCACTACATGCAACTGATGCTGGGCAAGGAAATGGAGAAGATCGCCGGCTACCCGAACTTCGCCGAGATCCGCATGCCGGGAGCCGATCACACCTTCACCACGCGCCATCACCGCGACGAACTGATCGCCGCCCTGCGCCGTTGGGCCGATGCCCACTTCGCCGCCTGAAACGCGCGCGCCGATCACTCCGGCACACATCGCCGAACTGCTCGACAAGACGCCGGTCCCGCGACTGTCAGGAGACGACCTCCATCTCTGGCTGCTGCCTTTCCCGATTGGCCACGAAGCCCTGCGGCAAACGATCGAAAGGCTCCCCGATGCCGGCGAGCGTGCCAGCGCCGCCCGCCGGGTGTTCGCAGCAGACCGGTTGCGCCAGATGCACGCTCGCGGCCTGCTGCGATACCTGCTCGGACATTACCTCGCACGCGACCCGCAAGGCCTCGACTTCATCACCAACGACTACGGCAAACCAGCGTTGAGTACGGCCGACAGGTTGCAGTTCAACGTTTCCCACTGCCAGGATCACATCCTCATCGGGCTGACCCGCCGGGTTCCGGTCGGCGTAGACCTTGAGCGCATCCGTCCCCTGCCAAACTGGTACGCGCTTGCCGCCCACTGTTGCAGCGCCCAAGAATTGAACTGGCTGGCCGGCAGGCCGGCAAACGACCAGGAGCGAGATTTCTTCCGCCTCTGGACCGCCAAGGAAGCCGTTCTCAAAGCCCTCGGTACAGGCCTCGCCAGCCCGCCCGAGCGGGTCACGATCAGTCTTCCCGATACCGACTCCGGCTTTGCCGGGGTGGCCGGCACGAGTTCGCCCTGGACGCTCTTCTCCACCTGCCCCGACGCCGACCACACCATCGCTGCGGCTATCCGGACAGTCATCAACCGTCGGCAAATCCGTTGCTTCCACGTCGCCGGCAGGCACCTTGATCAGTAGCCGGAGTTGGCAGGAATCAATGAATTTGAAGTATCCACTTCAGTGAACTAAGGTGATTTCCTCAT
>NZ_JDST02000063.1:0-14381 GCF_000584975.1 Candidatus Accumulibacter cognatus
CGTGACCGCGCACGGTATATGTCCGACACGCGGAAAGGTAACCGTTTAGCCCCCCGATTGCCGGCACCTCCCGCCAATCAGGCGGCAACCGGTAGCGGGGGCGCTGAGTTGCCTTTGCGCCGCTCGGCAATGACCTTGGCCAGGTAGGGCCAGGGCAGAATGCGACGTCGCCGGCAGGTGTCGATGACACTGGCCAGCAGGGCAAAGGCACCCCCTGTGTCACAATAGTTGTCGCTTCCTTACTTCTGACGCAGGGGCATTAGCGAGGCACGAAATGGCACGATATTCACAAGCAACGAAGGATCGGATCCTGGGAAGGCTGCTGCCGCCGGAGTCGGCAGCCATCGAACAATTGGCGAAGGAAGTGGGGATATCGGTCTCCACGCTGGAGCGCTGGCGAGCAGAGGCGCTGACCACGCCCGCCCGCGGGCGGGCGTGGTCAGCCGCGGCGAGATGGGAAGCCCTGGTCGCGACGGCGGCGCTAGACGAGCACGCGACAAGTGCGTGGTGCCGGCAACATGGGTTGTATCCGACGCAACTCGACGTTTGGCGCCAAGGTGCCCTCGACGCGCTGGCCGATCCCCAGGAAGCACGGGCGACGCCGCAAGCGACCCAAGCCGACAAACGACGGATTCAGGAACTCGAACGCGATCTCTTGCGCAAAGATCGGGCGTTAGCCGAAACCACGGCGCTCCTGGTGCTGGCAAAAAAGCTCTCGGCGATTCTCCCCGGGCAGGCGGACGCATGATTGCGCTGGAGAATCGCCGCGAAATCGCGGCTCATATCGAAGAGGCTCATGCTGCAGGATCGCGCTTGGTACCTGCTTGCTGTTTGGCGGGGATCGACGCGCGCACCTGGCAGCGTTGGCGACGCGAAGGTGGACTAACCCGCGGAGATAAGCGCCCGGAGGCGGTTCGTCCCCCGCCCGCGCATGTGCTTACCGATGGCGAGAAGGAGGAAATCCTGCGTGTGATCAACGAACCACGGTTTGCCGATCAGCCTCCTTCCCGCATCGTTCCGCAGTTGGCCGACGAAGGGCGCTACCTCGCCTCAGAGTCGACCTTTTATCGTGTCATGCGCGCCCACGAGCAACTCGCACATCGTGGTCGCGCCAAACCGCCGAGCGCCCACCGCGAACCGACCACTCCTATTGCGACGGGTCCCGGGCAGCTCTGGTGCTGGGATGTGACCTACCTGCCCACTTTGGTCATCGGTGCGTGGTTCTACCTGATGGTCATCCTCGACGTCTTTAGCCGAAAAATCCTTGGCTTCACGGTCGAGACCAGCGACAACGCCGAGCACGCCGCGAAGCGGGTTCGGCGTATCGCCTTGCAAGAAGGAATCCACGCGCAGTCGGTCAAGCCAGTCCTGCATGGCGACAACGGTCCTACCATCAAGGCCACCACGATTTCTCAGAGGCTTGCCTGGCTTGGGATTTCCCCGTCCCGTTCCCGGCCGCGCGTGTCGGACGACAACCCGTTTGCAGAGGCCTGGTTCCGAACCGCCAAATACGCTCCCGCGTTTCCTGCTACGGGGTTTGCCACCATCAACGAGGCACGAGACTGGGTCCACCCCTTCGTCGCCTGGTACAACAACCAGCACTTGCACAGCGGGATTCGTTATGTCACCCCGGGACAACGCCACCTCGGGGAGGATCGAGCGATCCTCGACCATCGCCACGCCGTTTATCAACAGGCCAGAGCCCGAAACCCGCGCCGCTGGACAGGAAACACTCGTGACTGGTCTTACCTCGACACAGTGACCCTTAACCCGGAGCGAGACGTCATCGTTTCCGACAGCTTGCAACGCTCCGAAAGTATGCACGCCGCTTGATCACCCAACGCGACAACTATCTTGACAAACACCGGGGGGAGCCGTGAGGCTTCTCCCCATCCCGATGATAAGTCGAAGATGTCAGGCACGCTGACCCGGTGACAAAAGGCACACATGAGCGTAGCATCGCGCCATGAAGCCGTTCCGTTGGAGTCCCGAGAAGAACGATCTACTCAAGTCCGAGCGCGGCGTCTCGTTCGAGCAGATGACCGTCGCCATTGAGACCGGTAGCCTGCTTGACGTGCTGAGTCACCCCAACCAGGCCAAGTACCCTAACCAACAGATCCTTGTCGTCGCGAGCGACGGCTACGTGTACTTGGTGCCCTTCATCGAGGAAGCGGATCACTACTTCCTCAAGACGGTCATACCGAGTCGCAAGGCGACTTGCGACTACCTGAGCAAAGGTGAAGAAGATGTCGACCGCTGACCCGTACGAACTTGAAATACTCACCTCCTACGAGAAGGGCGAGTTGAAGTCGGTTGCAACAAAGGCCGAACTGGCAAAGTTCAAGTCTGCCGCCCGAGCAACAGCCCTCAAAGACAAGCGTGTCAACATCCGACTTTCCTCTGGCGATCTGAAGGACATTCAGGCCAAGGCGCTGGAGGAAGGCATGCCTTATCAAACGCTTATTGCGAGTGTTTTACACAAGTACGTTACTGGCAAGCTAGCAGAGCCAAAACCAGATGGCTCGGGGAGTTGAATTTCCAACAAAGTTCTTGGGGCGGATCGTGTGACATGAGTCTTACCGAGTCGATTCAGACCCAAGCCATGTCGGTCGATGCTCTGCCAGAGTACCTCCGACACCACTGGCCGGAAATCCGCGAGCAACTGGAGACGGGCCGCTACCGTCCGCAGCCGGTCAAGCGCGTGGAAATCGACAAGGCCGACGGGAAGAAACGCCCGCTGGGCATCCCGACGGTGTTGGACCGCTTCATCCAGCAAGCCATCGCGCAAGTCGTATCGGTGCAATGAGAATCGCACTTTCACCCCCAGAGTTACGGATTCCGCCCACAGCGTTCGGGCCATCCGGCTGTGCGTGCAGTGCGGGTGAACCTCCGGGCAGGATACGGTTGGGTAGTGGATAGGGAGCTGCCAGCCTTCTTCGACCGGGTCAATCCTGACCGGCTGATGGCGCGCCTGAAGCAAAGGTGTCCAGATGCCGGTCTGCTGCGCTTGGTCAATCGCTTCCTGAAGGCGGGTGGAGCGTGATGGGGTCGAGCGGGCTATCGGGAACTGCGCAAACGCGGCGTGTCGGTGCGTGAAGCGTGGCATACCAGCAAGTCCGCGCACGGTTCGTGGCGGGCGCCGCAGATACCGGCCTTGTCGATCGCGCTCCCCTTGCGCTTCTTCGAACAAGTGGTACTACCGAGTCTTGCGCCCCGTTAGGAATTGGCTTCATCGAAACACCGGGTACGTGACCCGTTCGTCCGGAGGTGTGGGAGGGGGAGGCCGCGAGGCTTTCTCCTATCCCGATTAGCCCGTGAATTGACCTACGGCGCGTCACCCTCGAACGGATTGAGAAGAGAAACGTCGAAGTGAGCGAAATCGGAAACGTTTCTCGTCACCACTGTCAAGCCATGGGTCTTAGCTATGGCAGCGATCATGGCGTCCTCGTACAACGTGTCAGATCGGCGATGCATCAGTTTCGCCCACATTCGAAAGGCAGCCGAATCCATCGAAAGTACGTTGTATGTGGCCGCGACCATGTCCAACCAGGCCTCGATTTCCGTTGCCTTTGCGCTGTCTTGTTCCCGCGTCAATTCAATACCGGCCTGAACTTCACCCAGGGTAACGGCTGCAACAGAAGCTGCGCGTCCTCTACGGAGGCAATCCACGCCAGTACTGCGCCATGAGGTCGAAGCTTGCGCAGTTCTGATATGACGTTGGTTTCAAGGAGGTACATGACGGCTACCGGAGGGCCGTAGGCGGCCGACGCCTCGCATGTCCGCGCTCAGGCAACACGAAGTCCGCACGAGCTACATCCGACAGCAACAGTTGCTTGAGCGAAGGCCGCGCGGCGGCCTGCAAGCGCCGCCACTCGTCTACGGGCACAAGAACAGCGGCTTCCACCCCTCGCCTGGTTACCATCTGCGGGCCGTCGGCCAGACAAGCGTCCAAGAACTCGCTGAACCGCGCCTTCGCATCTTGCACTGGCCAAGTGTGCATAGCATCTCCTGCGTCTAGTCAAATGACTGGTCTACTAGAGTCCTGGCGCATCATCAAGCGGGCAACGCGCGCGCGGGCTAAGCCGCGGCTCTAGCTGAGAATTGCTGATTCCATGCAGGAGATCACGGAGCGTTTCCGAGTTCCGAGTATACTTCTTCGTTCCGGATCCAGCCTTCAGGGAAAGACAAACGAAACGAGAGGTCGCCGCGCGATGATCCAAACCCAGTCGATCCGCTTTCGCATCGCCGCCATGGTGTCGCTCGCCATCGTGCTGTCGCTGGGCGGCTTCGCCCTGTTCCTCAACGCCGAGATTCGCGACATCAACGAACGCGACGAGACCGAACAGCTCCGGAAGACGAACATGATGGTGCTCGACATGATCGGGCAAACCGACTCGATCCTTCGCGGGCAGGCTGAAAGCTGGGCACACGCTTTCACGACTGCGCTCGCCGGCCGATACACGCTCGAAGGCGGAGACGACCCGGTTCTCAAGCTCAATGGTGTCGTGCTCAACGGCAGCACTGGCGAGGTTGATACCTTCAGTCTGCGGACCAAGGGCAACGTCGCGACCGTCTTTGCGAAGAAAGGCGACGACTTCGTACGCGTGACGACCTCCGTGAAGAAGGAAGACGGCTCGCGAGCCGTCGGCACGCTGCTCGGCAAGGAACACCCGGCCTACGTGCTGGTGCGTGAAGGCAAGTCCTTTACCGGCAAGGCCACCCTGTTCGGGCGCGACTTCATGACCAAGTACGACCCGATCCACGACGCGGCCGGCCAGGTGATCGGCCTGCATTTCGTCGGCATCGACATCGTCGAGTCGATTGCGCGCATGAAGGAGACCATAAAGAAGATCAAGCTCGGCACAACCGGTTACGCCTATGTGCTCGACGCCACTCCCGGCCCGAAGGCCGGTACCCTTATCGTCCATCCTACATCGGAAGGCAAGAACATCATTGAAGCCAAGGACAACGAAGGCCGTCCGTTCATCCGCGAAATCGTCGAGAAAAGAAACGGCACCATCATCTACCCGTGGATGAACACTGAGGCCGGCGATACTCGCCCGCGCAACAAGATTGTCATTTACAACGACTACAAGGACTGGAACTGGATCGTCGCCTCGGGCAGCTATACCGAGGAAATCTTCAGCCTCGCCGACCGCGCACGCAACCTGACGATCGCCGCCACCTTCGTGCTGACGATCACGCTCCTGGCGATTCTGACCTTCTACCTGAACCGCATCGTGATCCGACCCCTGACCGGACTGGTGGGTAGCTCGCAGCGCATTGCCAACGGCGACCTGACGATCCGCCTCGATACCGGCCGGGGCGACGAAATCGGCGCCGTGATGCATGCGATGCACGAGATGGCCGAAAAGCTTGGAACGATCATCGGGGGCGTCCGTTCCGCATCCGACACCATCGGCGACGCGGCCCGACAGATGTCGGTAGCGACGAGCCAGGTGAGCACGGCCACCGAGGCACAGGCGCAGGCCTCGGCGGCTTCGGCGGCGGCCCTCGAAGAAGTCACGGTGAGCATCAACGAGGTATCGACGCTGGCCGGCGAAACCGAAGCCAGCTCGCAGAAGACCTCCCGCCTGACCGAGGAGAGCGTGGCCGCGATTCACGACGCGGTCGACGAGATCGAGTCGATGGCCAGCGCGATCAGCGCGTCGTCGGAGCAGGTCGCCGGGCTCGTCAAGCGATCGGAAGAGGTCGGCGGGATCGCTGGCGTGATTCGCGAGATTGCCGACCAGACCAACCTGCTGGCGCTCAACGCGGCCATCGAGGCGGCTCGTGCTGGTGAGCAGGGCCGCGGCTTCGCGGTGGTCGCCGACGAGGTGCGCAAGCTGGCCGAGCGCACGGCCAAGGCAACGCATGAAATCGCCGAGATGATCGGGCAGATTCAGGACGAGACCCGCCAATCCGTTTCCTGCATGGAGGCCGTCGCACCCAAGATCCAGCACGGGCTTGCCAAGGTGAGCGCTGTGTCGGACATGCTCGACACGATCTCGGCCGAGGCCACAGACTCCCGGAAGCGCGCGCTGGAAGTGGCGAACGCGACCCGCGAACAGGCCGTGGCCGCCAACGATGTGGCCAAGAACGTCGAGCACGTCGCGCAGATGACCGAGGAGACGAACGCGACGATGCGCGCCAACGTCGCGAACGCCGCGCGGCTGCAACAGATGGCGCAGGATCTTCGCCAGCAGGTCGCCTACTTCAAGGTGTCCTGATCCGGCTGGTCCAATAGTCCAAGTCCAGGAAGCGAGCCGTCAAGCGCGATTTGCCCCGTCCAACGTCCAGGCGATAGCAGCACCCGAAGACCGGCGGGAATGGAAAAACGGATTCGCCCCCGGGATCGGCACCGGTAATCACGTGACAATCAGCCAACTTGCAGGAGGAATGCGCATGCTCGAATTCTGGAACAAGGCGTTCGCTTACTTCTGGCGTCCGGAACTGCCCTGGGCGCTGCTCTTCACCTTCGGACTCGGCCTGATCCTCTTTCAGCTGCTTCCCGCCAGCCGGCGGGCGATCGTCACTTCGCTCGAACTCTACGGCTTGTGCGTCCTCGGCAAGTTCAGTTCGGCTTGTCTCAATGCCTTCGCTCTGCACAACAGCGCCGAGATCGTCCACGAGATGTTCGTCGTCGGCTCCGGCCTGATCATGATCCACCTGCTCGGGCTTCTGCTCTTTCGCCTGGCTTTCCCGCTGATCCGCCTGCGCATCCCGCGGATCATAGAGGATCTGCTGACTTTCCTCGGCTACATCGCCTGGGTCCTTGTCCGCTTGCGTCTCGCCGGGATGGATCTGACGAGCCTCGTCGCGACTTCGGCCGTACTGACCGCGGTGATTGCTTTTTCCATGCAGGATACGCTCGGCAACACGATGGGTGGCCTGCTGTTGCAGATCGAGAGCTCGATCAAGGTCGGCGACTGGATCACGATCGGCAACGTCGCCGGACAGGTCTCCGAAATTCGCTGGCGCTACACGGCGCTCGAGACGCGCGACGGCGAAACGGTGATCTTCCCGAACAGCGTATTGATGAAGAATTCTTTCACCATCGTTTCAAGTCCGATGCAGAGAAGGCCCGAGTGGCGTCGCTGGCTGTGGTTCAACGTCGCCTCCTCGATTCCGCCGGGACGTGTGCAGGAAGTCGCTCTGGCAGCCATTGGTACGGCAGACATGCCGAACGTCGCACGGACGCCCGAGCCGAGCTGCGTGCTGATGGAATTCGGCCCCGGCTTTGCGCGCTACGCGCTGCGCTACTGGTTGATCGACGTGGAGCCCGATTCACCAACCGATTCACAAGTCCGTGGCCGTCTGCTCGCCGCACTGCAGCGCGCTGGCATCGAACTTGCTGTCGCGCAGAATGAGGTGAGTCTGTCTTTCGACACCCGGAAGGCGCCCGAGGAACGCGAGCAGCAACGTCGTCGCCAGGCGCTTCGGTCCGCCGAGATCTTCGCGGTGCTCAGCGACGAGGAGATCGCACAAATGGCCAGCAATCTAGTTTACGCCCCGTTCGCCAACGGAGACGTCATTCTCCGTGAAGGCTCGACAACCGGTGATTCGCTCTACCTGCTCGCCGAAGGCGAGGTTGACGTCTGGCTCGACGAACTGCCCGACAGGCCCGGTGGACACGTGGCGGTGCTCGGCACGGGCGAGGTGCTCGGCGAGATCGGAATGATGACCGGCGAGCCGCGCCGCGCGACGCTGATTGCCCGGAGCTACGCGCAGTGCTACCGGCTCGACAGGGCCACATTCGAACGGGTCATCCAGTCACGACCGGAGGTCGCCGGCGAAATCGCGCGCGTTCTCGCCAGCCGGGAACAGCGATTGAGGATGCCTGCCGGAGAACGGGCACAACCGCTGCCCAGCGGCCTCTCCTTACGAACGAAGAGCATTCTCGACAAGATGCGCGAGTTTTTCGGCTTTTGCGACGGTTGACAGACCTCATGGCCGGTCTTCGAAACACAGCAAATTGAATGGGAAGAATTGTTGTGGTCACGCATCGAATTGTCCCCCGTCGTGGCGAATGGACAGGCTTCCCCGTCATTGCCCCTGCGCGATCGCCAAGGAAGTCCTCTATGAAAGCTGGCTACCGAATGGGTGGCGGTATACGTAATGGAATGCGGGCTGGCAGGGAACAATCACGTTCATGAAAAAAACATCCAATCCCTATTCTCAACCACTCGAACTACTACTTCAGTGCCTGAATCGGCTTCACCCTGAAGAAATCGAGAAGCGCTTTGCACCAGACGGTGAGGGTTTGTTCTTGCAAGAAGTCGTCGATGTTTCCAGATTATCGACTACCGAAGATCTGTTGGATTCGTTTGGGGTGGATATGACATGCCCAGATCACCCCAAACCTGAAACCGAGGAGTGGTGGATGATTTATCAATGGCACCCTGTATGCAAACAGTTAATCTCTGGCGTGGAGCTTAGAAAGAGTATCGAGAAACTGTTTCCGCACGGCGAGGACGCCTGACCAGGCCAGACCCCTGCTCAAGCGCTGGCCCTCGACAAGACCGGCACCCCCAGGTGAAAGCCTGGGGGTGCGTGTCATCAACGGGAAGGACTTACTTGCTGACCGGCGCTGGCGCCTCGGTTTTGCTTACTGCCTTGGCTTCGGTTTTCGGTTCGGTCTTGACCACATGCTTCTTGGGATGCTGCGGTGGCTTGGCTGCGTGCTCTTCGCCCGTGGCCGTGCCGGCAGCGGCCATCGTCGGCTGGGCGGTCTTGACGGCTTCGGCCTTTACCGGCTCGACGGCCTTCGGCGCTTCGACCTTCTTGTCCGCAGCCGCCGGCGCCATCACTTTGGTCGCCGGAGCGGCGGCGGGGGTGGCAGCGGCAGGCGCACTCCCCTGCGCAAAGGAAGAGGAAGCGAAGCCGGCGGCAAGCATCAGAGCGATCAGGGTCTTGTTCATTTTGCATCTCCTTGAGTGGTTGGGTTTTCAGGTACTGCGATAGTGCAGTGCCTTGTGCCGAATAACGCCTGCAGCAAGCAGGAGATGTCATGAGCAATGTAAGACCATGTATCGCTCTGTGACCAGGGGAGGGGGTGCATGGAGTACAACGCCGTGCACATCGAGGGCACGGGTACAGGTCTCGATATTTGCATTCGCCCGGGTTTCCGTGCCACGATTCGGAGCATGGATACTTCAGACACCTTTCGGAAAACGCGGGCGGCCTGGCTATTGGCGGCGGTGGAGCTGTTCTTCTCGCTGAGCTGGGTGGTCTATGTCATCTTCCTTCCCGAGTTGCTGGCGCGTGGCGGCGTGGACAAACGCTATCTGCCGTGGCTCCTCGCCGCTGACCAACTGCTGTTTGCGCTCGCCGACTGGACGATGGGGGTGGCGGTCGATCGCGTACGCGCGGCACTGCGCGGGATCGGGCCGATGCTGGTGCTGCTCGCGGCCGTCTCGGCGGTGGCGATGCTTCTTCTGCCCTGGCTGGCCGTGATGCCGATGCTCTTCCTCGCGGTCACGAGTGTGTGGGTCGCAACGTCGTCGGCCTTGCGCGCGCCACCCTACGTGCTGCTCTCCCGCTATGCCGGCCGCTTTGCCATGCCACGTCTGGCCGGCATCCAGCTGCTCGGTCTGGCGGTAGCGTCGGCGTTGGCGCCCTACCTGGCGATCATCCTCAAGGGCGTCGATCCATCGCTACCGTTCTTTTTGAGCGCCGCGGCGGTTGGCGTCTCGGCGCTGGCGCTGGTGGTCGTCGAACGCGGTCAGCCCGTCGATCAACCATGGGAGGCCGACGTCCAACCGGCGGTACCCGCCGACGCGGCGCGCGGCGCGTGGATTGTCCTGCTCGCCATCGCGCTTCTGCTCGCGTTCGGGCAGCAGGTACATACCGCCATCAACGCCGCGCCGCAATTCAAACGTCTGGCTGATCCAGCGCTGCTCACCTGGTTGATGCCCGTCTTCTGGGTCGGTTTCAGTTTCGGGCTGCTGCTGGTCGACCGCCTGGTGCGCCTACGCGGATCGCTGCCGGTGCTGCAGCTTGCCTGTATCGCCGGCACGCTGTCGCTCGCCGGTACGGTGCTTGCCGGTTCGCTACCGCTGCTCGTCGCCAGCCAGTTTGCCGCCGGAGCCTTCTGGGGCCTGATCCTGTGTGCGTCGATCGGGGTTGCCAGTGAGCGCGGTTATCCGCTGCAGACGGGCCGCAGCACCGGTGCGCTGATGGCGACGCTGGCCGTCGCAGCGATGTCGCGGCTGAGTCTCGTGGCGTCGGGCGGCGCCGGGTCTGAAGCCCTGATGGAATGGCTGCCGGCGATCATGTGGGCCGCGGCGGCGCTGCTCCTCCTGCGCCTCGGAGGCCAGCGTGCCGGACAGGAATGGCGACCGGCAGGGTGAGTCCATACAGGCAGGCGAGGGCAGAGAACGGCCTATAGCAGACCAGCCCCATTTCCCCCTCAGGCTCTCCGCTCGAAACACTCCAGCCTGGCCACCAGCGGCGTGCCATCGGCGTCGGCTTCGACGACGACGTAGTTCAGCTCGTACGGGAAACGGGCTTCGTCGCGCAGATCGTCGAGCCTGAGAGGCGGATGTTTTTCGAGGTCGAGGTAGCGTGTCCAGCTACCGGGATTCAGGTAATGGCGCTTGTCGAAGCTCCGCGTGTCGGGCAGGTGGGTGTGGCCCATGACGATCACCTGCGCCGCCGGACAGGCATCGAATCGTCGCTGCGCGAGATCGCGCAGCGCCTCCCGGCCGAAGTGGCGCGCGCCGATGATCGTGCCGAGCGTCTTGCTGCCGCCCGCGCCGAGCACCGGCGCCGGCCGCAGCGCGAACAGCGCCAGCCACTCGTCCGCCGGCAGCACCGCGAACAGTCGCTGCATCAAATCGGCGAGCTGCTCCTCATCGGACACGTCCCGGCGTACGCTGGCGCAACTCCGGTCGTCGCCCAGCAGCCGAGACGCGGCGGCCAGGCGTTGCGCGAAAGCGTCGTCCTCGCGCAGCAGCGCCAGCAGACGCCGCCCGACATCGGCAGCCTCTGACGAGCCGAGCGTCTTGACATGGCGGGCGATGAACTTCAACAACATCCAGCCGGCGCTGGCGAAGCCGCCGGCATCTTCGCGCAGCAGGATCGTCGCCAGGTTCTGCACCGGGTGCAGATTGTCGGCGAACGGATAGCGCGCTTCCAGACCATTGACGAAGCGGACCATGAACAAGGTGCCGGGGCACATTTCGAGCCGCGCTCCGTCCGGCGCTCGCAGGATCGGCGCCGACCAGTGTTTGAAGCGGTTGGCCGGGTCCTCGAGGTGGCCGTGGCCGATGTGCAGCCGGCCGTCGTGGCGCTCGACCCAATCGACGCCGGTTGCGAAACGCAGGCCGGGGCCGATGCGCGCCCGCAAACGCTTGCGCACCGCCGGCCAGTACAGGTCGACATCGTGGTTGCCGGCCGCCAGGGTCACCCGGTTGCCCGCCGCCTGAAAGTCGTGCAGCGCGGCGAAGCTGTTGTCGTGTCCGGCGAGGATCGCCTCGAGCTTCTCCAGCGACTCCGCTTCCGAGCACCAGTAGTCGGCCGACGGGCTGCGATAGGCCTGCGGCCGGACCTGCGCGAACTCCAGGAAATCGCCGTTGAAGAACAGTTCGATGTCGCCCGCCTGGCCGGCCGGCGAGGCCAGGCGCTGGCGGACGAAGCGTTCGAGCTGCCGGTCCTGGTAGACATGGTCGTCGCCCGGATCGGCCGCGCCGCCGCCCAGGTGGAGGTCGCTGACGATCAGCGTTTGCCGTCTGTCCGACATCGCATCGCTCCTTGCCTAGAGATCGAGCTGGCACTGCACGGCATAGAGCAGCGGCAGCGGATTGCCGCGCCGTACGTGCTGCTGCCGGAAGCCGAGCAGCAGGCCGGCAAGGCTGCGGCCCGGGCTGTGGAAACAGGCGTCGACGACATCGGCGCCGAAACGGGCCGCGAAGCCGGTCGGCACCGGAAAACTCGGGGCAATCAGACCGAGCGCCTTCTTCCGGCGGAAGGCGCGCAGGAAGCCGGTGAAGGACAAGGGCGAGAAGGCGCCGGCGCTGCAGGCGTTGAGAAAAATCACCGGCGCATTCCGGTAGACGCGTTGCTCGTCGATCTGATCGACCGAGACCGAGCAGCCATTGTCGAGTTCGAGCGATTCCGGCCGCGGCGCCGCGGGCGAGGGCGGCGGGCTGCCGTGGCAGAAGAGATAGATCAGCGTCGCGTCGGTCTTTGCCCGGACGACGACATCGCGAATATTCCGGCCATCGGCGTTGACCTCGACGGTTGGGCCCTGCGCCCTTAACGCGGCGGCCAGGGCGTCGTGCACCTTGCGCGGCTGATCGGCGTCGACGGTGATCGTCGGGTTGAGGTTGAGGCTCGCTGTCGCCTTCGCCTGCCGCCGGGCCTTCAGCAGCGAAGCGTAGTCGCCTTCGCCGAGGAACTGCGTTTCGAGCGCGAAGCGCGTGCCCCAGAACAGCTCCGGCTGCAGCGGCCAGTCGTCGGGCGCGTCCGCGTCGAAGCGCTGCGGGTACAGCAATTCCCACGGCAGCGATACGTCGCGGGTGACGATGGTCAGCCGCGTTCCCGGTTCGGCCTGACCTTCGATGTAGTCGAGTACGCTGCAGAATGTCGGATCCTCGCGCAGGGCCCGATAGAGCACGCCACCGGCCTGCGCGAACTGCCTGGCGACGCCCGTCAGCGCGCGCCGGCAGGCTGGCGCCGTGGTGTCCGTGCCGTCGAAGCCGTACCACACGGAGGAAGTCTCGTAGAGATTGGCACCCAGGGTCGCCGCGAGTTGCGCGCGCAGCGCGTCCAGCCGGGCACGGTCGATCGATGACGTGAAACCCCCGAGCGAGTTGCTGAATTCTCCGTCGACGTAATCCTCCAGGTCGAGGTACAGGAGGTTGTTTTCAAAGCAGGCTTTCAGCCGCAAGCGACGCAGCGGCGGCTTGCCGACCTCGGCGCAGTCCTGCACCGCCCGCAATCCGTCCAGGTCGATGATCGTTGGCGAAACCACCGCCGGCAAGGCCTTGCCGGGCGGCAGCACGATGATCGGCAGGCGGAACTCGTAGAGCCGCGCGCCGGCGTGGTGGAACTCGACATGCACCCCGTATTCACCCGCCGAGCCGGCCAGCGCCCGCAGGGCAAAGGGCTGTGCCTGCTGCAGTCGGCCGTCCTTGAACTGTGCCTGGCGCGAATGCGGGCCGTCGATCGCCAGCCCGTCTTCGGGCGTCACGCTGATCGCCAGCGTCTGTTCGCCGGCCAGCAGCGGCTCGAGTTTCTCGCCTTCGACAATCGCTCCTGCCGCGTCGCCCGCCGCGAACTGCTTGAAGACCAGCAAGGCGATTCCTTCGGCGAGCAGCGTCAGGCCCCTGGCCGCCGGACCTTCGAGGACGAAACCCAGCTTGCCGGCCGCCGCCGCACTCGCCGGCGCATTCTCCTGTTGCGCCGCGTCGGGCGACCCGTCGGCGAGGCCCTTGCCGGTCCGCCCGGTTGGGTCGGGCAGCCGAAAGACATCGCGTCCGTCGCCATCGTCGAGAAAAGCGAAACCACGCTCGGCAAAGAGCGCGCGGAATCTCTTGGACGACGACCGCTCGCGCGCCGGGCCGGCATCGTCCGCCGTGGCCGGCGCCTCGCGCATCGTCTCCGTGTCGCCGCGGCGGCGCTTCTTGCCGCCGATGAGGGTGGCCCCCTTGCCGAGGGCCGTGGCGCCGTCGCCCTGGGCGATGGCGCCGCCGCCGCGCAGTTTGGCGCGGTAGGAAACCGCCCCGGACGCCGGCAGCGCCAGCGGATCGGGCAGCCGCTGTCCCTTGGCGAGTCCCTCTCCGCCGAGCAGCAGCGCCACCGGAAAGTTGCCGCGCAGCTCCGGCCACGGCGTTTGCACCGCCCCGTGGTCGGCGCGGGCGCTCTCCGGTACGCGGCGATGGAGGTGACCGATCAGGTCGGAAACCAGCACCCCGGTTGCGCCGCCGGCCGCCTGCGCGTGCCCGCTCAGCGCCTCGATCAGGTGATAGGTGAAAATGCTCATGCGGCCGTCGGCGCGCAGATACGAGAGTTGCCCCGGCCGGCACGAACTGAGCACGGCGCGGCCCTCGCCCTGGGCGAGCGGCGTCGCGGGCGACTTACCGGCGGGCAGGAAGAGCGTCGGCGGCAGCGCCGCGCTGTGCAGTGCCGTGGCGGCGAGCGTGTCCTTGACCCCCATCCCGCCCGCGTGGCAACAATCGAGCAGCACCAGCAGGCGGCGCGGCGCCAGCTTGGCAATCCGGGTAGCGAAGGTGGTGGCCGCCACCGCGCTTTGGCCGACCTGTTTCAGGTCGAGATCGTAAGGAATCAGGAAATACTCGCCGTCCTGCTCGTGGCCGTGGCCGCTGAAATAGACGATCGCCGTCGCGTCGTCGTCGGCGGCCACGCGCTCGGCCAGC